>NZ_JANEWI010000079.1:0-1139 GCF_028069775.1 Citrobacter sp. Igbk 17
CGTGCCGTTGGGAATGTTAGGAATCAAGGACCAGAGTTAATAGACGCTATCCGTTGATACAGCGTGAGAAAATGCCTGTTTTGAGCGAGAGGCAGAAGTTCGTAACCATAACCACATCGTGTGTATCACTAACGATTCATTGTATATCATCATCCATGAGCAGATCCAAGTCACATAGTTCGTGGCTTTTCACCTGATGAGCACTGTCATTAAGGTAAATTGAACCAGTAAACTACTGGCCTACATTATGGGAGACCAATGCCTGACACCTGTCTGATACTTGCCGAGATAGTGCAAGGGAAAAATCACGAGTGATGTCATCCGGTACTCCCTTCATTGGGATATTTAAACCGCTCAGGATTTCTTTTTCCAGTTTATCGCATTCGCTATATGCTCCTTTACTGGCGGTATCAAGAATCACACCCTGCATCTTATCGATCAATTCATCATTTAATTCGGCTGCTTCCTGCGCACTTGGCCCATTATCAATACGTAACAGTGCATTTATGGCATTCTGCCGTTCAATTTGTTCCGCAGTGATGAAATTACTTTCGTTACTTCCGTATGCAGCGCCAGCTGTGAAAATCAGAGTAAGGAATACTGCGTTAATCACTTTCATGTTATTTCTCAGTTTTGTCGATAGTATATAGTGCTCTATTACTGTGTCGATTGTAAATCCTGAGCACATCGACTTTACCGTAAAATTTCAGCGATTCACATCACTGGGCAGTCATCAAACTCCGCGTTCCTGGCATCATTAATAATGTACGTGATCACCCCGAATATAGCGGGTGCAGAACTGTAACCGTCATCATCTACTGGCAGCGCCTCCCTTCTCCCGTTCTCCAGATTAACCAGGTGGGGCTGAGGATGAGTCCGATATCGCTTGATCCTGAACTCTCCGTCTATCGCGCATATCAGCAGCGAGCCATCGCATGGCGATAAGGATTAATCGATAATCAGAAGCGCACCGTTCAGTATCCCTTCACGATAATACGAAGCCGCAGGTGATGGGATTCCCATGTCGGCACCCTCTCTTGAATACCGGATAGAAATACAGCACAAAAACTGCATATACATCCAGCAATGAGCAGATAAGCCGTACTGTTCAGGAAATGTTTGAAGAGGCTGAGTTCTGG
>NZ_JANEWI010000008.1:0-147774 GCF_028069775.1 Citrobacter sp. Igbk 17
ATATATTACATAAGCTTCTTTATGTATTGATTGGCGGGAGAAAGGCATGAGAACCCTGAAGCATTTTATAAACGGGCAATATGTAGCGGGTAACACGGAAGACACGTTTGAGTTGGTGAGCCCGGTTGACGGTGAAACGTACGCGTTATCGCCTAATGCCGGTGCGACTGAGGTGGCGCTTGCCTACTCGGCGGCCGCGGCGGCATTTAACATATGGAAAAAATCGACACCTGCCCAGCGACAAAAAGCACTGCTGCAACTGGCGGATGAGATAGAAAAAAATGTTGAACGACTGGTCAACGCGCAAAGCCAGGAAACCGGTCAATTGCGTCATTTTATCGAGAAAGAAGAGATCGCTGCGTCGTGCGATGCGATCCGTTTTTTTGCCGGCGCAGCACGTTGTCTGGAAGGGAAGGCCGCCGGAGAATATTCCGCCGGGTTCACCTCAACGATTCGTCGTGAGCCGTTGGGCATTGTGGGACAAGTCACACCGTGGAATTACCCGTTTATGATGGCGGTATGGAAGATTGCACCGGCGCTTGCCGCTGGCAATACGGTGGTTTTAAAGCCGAGCGATACCACCCCGGTAAGTACGCTGCTCCTGGCTGAACTGGCGGCACCCTTATTTCCGCGAGGGGCGTTTAACGTTGTGTTGGGCAAGGCCAGTACTGGCTCGCTGGTGGTTTCTAACCCGACGGCTTCATTGGTGTCGATTACCGGTTCGGTACGCGCTGGTCTGCAGGTTGCGGCATCAGCAGCAGCTAACCTGACAAAGGCCCATCTTGAACTGGGTGGCAAAGCGCCCGCCGTCGTATTCGCTGATGCAGATATGGACAAGGCGATTACTGCTATCACTACCGCAGGATTTTTCAATGGCGGACAGGATTGTACTGCCGCCACGCGCATCCTGGTGGAAGATTCTGTCTATGCGACGTTCCTGGAAAAACTGATCCAAAAAACGAAAAGTATCAAGTTTGGTCCTCCGCAGGATCAGGATGCGTTATATGGCGCGCTGAATAGCAAAAATCAGCTTGAGCAGGTGAAGGGGTTTATTGAGCGTTTACCTGCACATGCGAAAATTGAAACCGGTGGTCATGCGGGGCCTGGGCCGGGTTTCTACTTTGAACCGACGATAATTTCCGGCCTGCATCAACACGATGAAGCCATTCAACACGAAGTGTTTGGCCCGGTAATGACTATTCAGTCGTTTTCTGGTGATGAAGAAGCGTTGCACAAGGCGAACGATGTGGAATATGGCCTGGCCGCGAGCGTCTGGACCAGCAATCACAGTCGCGCGCAGCGTTTCAGTATTGATCTCGATTTCGGCACAGTTTGGATTAACAGTCATATTCCGCTGTGCGCCGAAATGCCGCACGGTGGATTCAAAAAATCCGGCTACGGAAAAGATCTCTCCTCTTATTCGCTCGATGAGTATACCCGGGTGAAACATATCATGTGTGATATTTCCGAATAACAGGTAATACGATGAAAACATTAAAAATAGCCGTACTTTCATTGGTGATGTTCTCAGGATTCAGCCTGGCAGAAAGCTCACCGCTGAACACGGTAAAAGCGTATATGGCAGCATGGAATGCGCATAATGCGCCGCTGGCAGCGCAGTACCTGGCGGACGATGCCGTTTATTACGATGCCGCCGCAGGGGAGCCGGTAACCGGCCGGGAAAAAGCTGAAAAAGACGTGATCGGTGCATTTATTAAGGCGGTTCCGGATCTGACCTGGAAAATGGTCGGTAAACCTGTCGCTGATGAAGATACTGTGGCATTTCGTTGGGAATTCTCGGGTAAAAATAGCGGCGAATGGGCGGGAAGCCCGCCGACAAATAATCCGATCAAATTTGAAGGTGTCAGCTATATTCATGTTAAGGCAGGAAAAATCACCTGGCAGGGTGATTATTATGACGCTAAAAAACTGGATGAAGAGCTGAAGCCAGTGAAGTAGTCGGCGGTGTCCTCCTTGTATCTACGAGGGGGAACCTCTCATTTGTAGTGTTTTTTAGGACAATGTGTCAGTGGCAAAAGGACAAAGTTAATGGCAATTACCCGACGTGATTTTCTCAACGGCGTGGCGGTGACGATCGCTGCGGGACTGACCCCTCTGGATCTGGTCAGAGCGGCAGGAAAGGGGCACGAATTTATTGATGGAAGTTATTATCCGCCGGCGTTAACGGGGCTACGCGGTAACCATCCGGGTTCGTTTGAAATGGCCCATGCGTTAGGCCGTGAACATAAGCACTTTGATTTAAGCGCTCTGCCCGTAGAGGAAGAGTACGATCTGGTGATTGTGGGCGGCGGTATCAGCGGACTGGCCGCAGGTTGTTTCTGGCATGAACTGGCCGGGAAAAACAGCAAGGTGCTGATCCTCGATAACCATGATGATTTTGGTGGTCACGCCAAACGCAACGAATTCACCTCCGCAGGCAAAAAACTGATCGGATATGGCGGGAGTGAAGCCTTTCAATCACCCGCGCATAACTTCAGCCCCGAAGTGAATAAGCTGATGGAAACTGTCGGCGTAAGCGTCACGCGGTTGAAAAAGAGTTTTGACGTTAATTTCTACCCCGACTGGCAGCTTAGTCGCGGCGTCTTCTTCGATAAAAAGAATTTTGGTGAGACGAAAATAGTCAGCGGTGATCCGGGTCGTGCGGTATCCGATGATATTCCGCCAGATCGGCTCAATGGCCGTAATATCGAAGATTTTATCAATGACTTCCCATTGAGTGAGGAAGATCGTAAAGCGCTAATCGATCTGCACGTACGTCCGGTTGATTATCTTCCAGGGATGACGGTTGATGAGAAAACGGAATGGCTGGATACCCACAGCTATAGTGAGTTTCTTTCCACCAAGGTTGGTTTAAGCAAAATGGCGCTGCTCTATTTTCAGCAACGTTCCAACGATTTCTTTGCCATCGGTATTGAAGGCATATCCGGTAGTGATGCTCGTGCGTGTGCATTACCGGGAATGGAAGCGTTAGGGCTGCCGCCGCTGGACGGTGAATCGCTGGCCGACCTCGAAGAGCCCTATGTCTATCATTTCCCGGATGGCAATGCGGGTCTGGCACGGTTGCTGGTCAGACACATGCTGCCGGACGCGCTGCCGGGCAATACCATGGAAGATTCTGTCCTCGCCAGACTGCATTATGAAAAGCTCGACCTGCCGGAAAACGCCACGCGTTTGCGCCTGAACAGCACGGTGATTAATGCGGCGAACGTGGAGGGGGGCGTTGCCGTCACGTATCTTCGCGACGGCAAAATGCATCGCGTGCGCGGTAAGAACGCCATTATGGCGGGTTATAACATGATGATCCCGTATCTGGTACCGGAAACGCCAGAGCAGCAGCAGGCCGATCTCAAACTGAACGTGAAGGCGCCGCTGGTGTACACCAATGTGGTGGTCAAAAACTGGCAAGCATTTAAGCAATTGGGGGTTCATGAGTTTTATTCACCGGCCGCGCCTTATAGCCGAATCAAGCTCGACTATCCGGTCAGTATCGGTGGATATCAACACCCGGCCTCGCCGGACGAGCCAATGGTGATTCATATGGTTTATGTGCCCACGTATCCTGGCAGTAATCTGTCCGCGAGGGAGCAGTTCCGTTTGGGGCGTGCTTATCTGCTGGGGACCACGTTTGCCGCACATGAAGAGATGATCCGTTCTCAGTTGCAGGAAATGTTTGGCTCAACCGGTTTTGACAATCAGCGGGATATCGCGGCCATTACTGTTAACCGTTGGGCGCATGGTTATGCGTATTACGCTAATTCACTGTTCGACGATATGGAAAAAATGCCGGAGATTATTGAGCGGGCGCGTAAACCTATCGGACGTATTGCCATCGCTAACTCTGATGCTGACTGGAGCGCTTATGCTCATGCTGCTATCGATCAGGCATGGCGCGCGGTCAATGAACTCAAGGATATGGGGTGATCTATGCGTAATGTAACCGTTCTAATCGCCTGCCTGTTTACTGCTTCTGTCTCTGCCGCTGAATCTAACGGTGAGTACATCGCAAGGATCTCAGACTGCGTGGCATGCCATACCGCGGAAGGCGGAGCGGCGATGGCGGGAGGCAAGAAGTTCCCCACGCCGGTTGGTGATATCTATTCGACGAATATTACCCCGGATAAGACTCACGGTATCGGCAACTATTCTTACGATGATTTTGAGAAGGCCGTGCGCCAGGGGATTGCCAAAGACGGTCATCCCCTGTATCCGGCGATGCCTTATCCTTCTTACTCGAAACTGTCCGACGCAGATGTTCAGGCGCTGTATAGCTACTTCATGCATGATGTTAAGCCGTCAGCAGAGCCCAATAAAGAGAACGCTATTCCCTGGCTTGTCTCGGCCCGCTGGCCGCTGCATATCTGGAATTGGTTGTTTACCGATGCGCCGACTGCCGCTGTTGAAGACAACAAAGCGGATGATACGGCAGCACGGGTAAAACGGGGTGCTTATCTGGTGGAAGGTCCGGGTCACTGCGGGTCATGCCATACCCCGAGAGGGATGGCGATGAACGAAAAAGCCTATACCAATGCCGATGCTGAGTATCTGAGCGGGGCGATGATCGACGGCTGGTATGCGCCATCGCTACGGGGAACCGGGATGTCTGAGCAGGAGTTAACGTCATTGCTGCTGACGGGGAAAAGCAAACATGCTGCAGTATCGGGATCGATGTCTGAAGTCGTCAGCCAGAGCACACAGTATCTGACGGACGAAGATGCCACGGCGATTGCACAATATCTGTTGAGCCTGAAAAGTGAGAAGACGGAACCGGCACGTACGGTAGCTGCCACGGCCTCCTGGTCGAATTCGCCTGAAGCGGGTAAAGTGACTTACAACCGCTACTGCTCGACCTGTCATGGTCTGGAAGGGAAAGGAACCGATGATAATGCACCTTCGCTCATTCACAACCCGTTAGTGATGGTAGACGACCCAACGCCGTTGTTCAGGGTGATTGCCCACGGCGCAGAAACACCGACGACACGGGGGAATGTCTCCTTTAAGATGCCAGCCTATGGTGGGTTGCTCAGCGACAGCGAAATGCGCGACGTGATCAATTACGTGCGTAAAAGCTGGGGTGAGGGTAATGGTGAGGTAAGCCAGGACGATCTGTCCGGGATTAAAAAAGCCTCACATTAATCGGTGCGATGATGCCGGATGGCGCTGCGCTTATCCGGCCTACAAAAATGCGTAATTCGTAGGCCGGATAAGGTGCTTGCACCGCCATCCGACAGTGCTTACTCGGTGTTTATTCTGATAATACCCGCCAGTCGGGTAAACGCCGCAGCCATCTCATGTTCTTCAATACTGGCAAAGCCCAGTAGCAGACCGCTGCGTTTTTCTTCTTTCACGTAGTAGCGCGAAAGTGGGCGAACCAGAAGACCTTGTGCGTTGGCCTGTTGGGCAATGGCGCTATCATCAGTACCCGCAGGTAGCTGTAAAATCAGATGTAGCCCGGCGTTGCTGCTGTAAGGCCCCAGATAATCCTCACCAAGCTGGCTGACAATGAGCTCTACCAACGTATGTCGTCGGCGGCTATATAACTGGCGCATTTTACGGATGTGCGCCGCATAGTAACCCTCACGAATAAACTCAGCCAGCGCCGCCTGAATCAGGAGATGCCCACCACGATAGAGATCGTTATGTACCTTCATCAGTGGGGCGGCAAGCGGTTTAGGTATCACAACGTACCCGAGCCGCAGTGCCGGATAGAGGGTTTTGCTGAAGGTGCCGATATAGATAACCGGAGCATCTTCTTCCAGCCCCTGCAATGACGGGATGGGTTGGCCGGAAAAACGAAACTCGCTGTCGTAGTCATCTTCCACAATCCAGCTGTGCGTTTCACGTGCCTGATAGAGTAGCTGCCGCCGTCGACCAAGGCTCATTACCGGGCCAAGTGGATATTGATGTGACGGTGTCACAAAAATGAGTTTCGGTGCCGGGTCGACGCAAGCAGGCGGAACCATGCCTTGTTCATCCACCGGGATGGCAGAAAAGTTGACCGCATTGATGCGCAGAATGTTTTTTATTCCCCAGTAACCGGGTTCTTCGATCCACGTATTATCACCAGGATTACATAAAGAGCGAGTTACCAGATCCAACGCCTGGTGAATGCCCTCGGTAATCAATATTTGATCTGGCGTACAGCGTACGCCGCGTGCGGTGCGCAGATAGTCCGCCAGCGCTTCTTTCAGTTCAATCAAACCACCCGTGGCATCGTAGGTGAGAAACTCCGGGCGTAGCCGCCTTGCCAACCGATCCTGAATCTTTTTCAGCGTGCGATGCGGGAAAGAATGCACGTCCGGTACACCAGGAATAAAAGCCCCCCACTGGCGGGGACTGGCGCTGGCATGCCCTAGCAGTTCAAGGCTACGGGTGGACAAACTGGTGTGATCTTCATGTGTCGCAGGTGAAACCAGTTGTTTATTAGGGGCCAGGCCGAGATTGTCCAGCACGCTGTCGGTCACAAATGTGCCGCTGCTGGTGCGCGCGGAGATATAGCCTTCGGCCTGCAACTGCTCGTAAACCCGCAGGACAGTATTCCGTGATAACGCCAACTCACTCGCCAGGTCGCGTGAAGGAGGCATGCGGGTAGCAGGTTTTAGGCTACCCTCGAGGATGCAGCTACAGATGGCGGCATACAGGCGACGATGCAGCTTCTCGTCCGTCTGCTGGCTAAATGCATGCTTGATCACATCTCCGGCAAGTGAACGCATTTGGATCCTTAAAATAAAACGATTTGGCTCTCGATTAAAGTACCAGATGGCGTCTAAATTTAAAGGGTAATTCAACCAATTGTGTTTATGGACAAGGTGTAGAGAATGAACAATAAAAACCTGCAACAACGTCGTCTGGATGCCACCCCACGTGGCGTGGGTGTGATGTGTGATTTTTATGCCCAGTCGGCTGAAAACAGCACGATTACCGATATAGAAGGCAATCAGTATATCGATTTCGCCGCCGGGATTGCCGTGCTGAACACCGGGCATCGCCATCCGCGTCTGGTGCAGGCCGTTGAAACGCAACTGCACGCCTTTACCCATACGGCTTATCAGATTGTTCCCTACGAAAGCTATGTGTCGCTGGCGGAGAAAATCAACGCCGTGGCGCCAATTGACGGTAAGCGTAAAACGACATTCTTTACTACCGGGGCTGAGGCCGTGGAAAATGCGGTTAAAATTGCCCGCGCTCACACCGGTCGCCCTGGTGTTATCGCCTTTGGCGGTGGTTTCCACGGGCGGACATACATGACGATGGCATTAACCGGCAAAGTGGCGCCATACAAAAAAGGCTTCGGCCCGTTCCCGGGGTCCGTTTACCATGCGCCGTATCCTTCTGCACTGCAGGGGATTTCAACTGCAGACTCGATTAAAGCGATAGAACGTTTGTTTAAAGCGGATATCGATCCGAGCCAGGTCGCTGCGATTATCTTCGAACCCGTCCAGGGTGAAGGCGGCTTTGTTGTCGCACCGGCGGAGTTTGTCGCGGCAATTCGCCGTATCTGCGATGAGCATGGCATCGTGATGATTGCCGATGAGGTGCAAAGTGGTTTCGCCCGTACCGGGGAACTGTTCGCGATGGATCACTATGCGGATAAAGCAGACCTGATGACCATGGCGAAAAGCCTTGCGGGTGGGATGCCGTTATCGGGTGTGGTAGGCAAAGCCGATATTATGGATGCGCCTGCGCCGGGTGGACTGGGGGGGACTTACGCCGGGAACCCGCTATCGATTGCGGCAGCTCATGCGGTGCTGGATATTATTCGTGATGAAAAGCTGTGCCAGCGTGCAGCAGCGCTTGGCGAGCAACTGCGTGCTGTGCTGACCGATGCGCGTGCAGCGTGTCCTGAACTTGCTGAAGTGCGGGGATTAGGCTCGATGATTGCCGCTGAATTCTGCGATGCAGCCACGGGTGAACCCAGTGCCACCGCCGCACAGCGCGTGCAGAAAAAAGCGCTTGCACAGGGGCTGTTGCTGTTAACGTGCGGTCAGTATGGCAACGTGATCCGCTTCCTGTACCCACTGACTATTCCGCAGGATCAGTTTGCAAAAGCGTTAGAAATAATCAAAACGTCGATGAAGTAATCTCGTCAGCACCGATCGTGTGTAAAGCCGACAGTAGCCATTACCGTCGGCTTTTTTGTTGTCACGCATTCGCCAATCCCTTTCGTTATATATTTACATATATATCGATTAAGCCTATCCTATTCATCATACAAATATAATAAACGTGCCCCGCAAGAGAAGGCGCTTGTGTTAGCGACCGCCAGTCTTTCTATCTAACGAATTGAATCAACACATGTTAAATTGCAAAATCACCCCAATTGCCTCCGGGTTGCTGACTTTTTCTTGTCTTGCTGCCCCCCTGTCGGCCCATGCTGATGACACCATTACCGTGACTGCCTCCGCGCCTGCTCAATCTTCGTTTCCCGAGCAGGAGCCTGCGGCGGCTGAAAAAAAGGCGACGATCGGTAGCCTGGGCCAGCGAGAGTTAATCGATGTTCCGTGGTCGGTACAAACACTGTCGAAAAAGGTGATTGATCAGCAACAAATCAAAGATGTTAAGGATGTTTATCGCTACATACCGTCCGTTCAGGGAGAGGGTGTTCGACCACAAACCCGTGGCATGCAAGGGAGCGTGGTGCAAAACCATATGATTGATGGGCTGAATGCCGTT
This sequence comes from Citrobacter sp. Igbk 17, assembly GCF_028069775.1. Taxonomy (NCBI): domain Bacteria; kingdom Pseudomonadati; phylum Pseudomonadota; class Gammaproteobacteria; order Enterobacterales; family Enterobacteriaceae; genus Citrobacter; species Citrobacter sp. Igbk 17. The sequence goes on from NZ_JANEWI010000008.1 coordinate 8,692, forward strand.
TCCACCACCGAATATCCGACAGAGCAGTTCCAGAATATAGACGTACTGAGCGGTATTGCGGGTTCACTGTACGGGCCAGCCAACCCGGCGGGGATGTTTAATCTGGTCTCGAAACGCCCTCTGGATACGCCACTGCATCGGGTTACCGTAGGGCAAGGTACAGGGTCAGGGACGCTGGCATCAATGGATTTCAGCGGGCCTGTCGACGCGGGAGACAGAGTGAAGTACCGCCTCAACCTGATGAATGATGAAGGGCACAGTTACACCACTGATAGTCATGTTCGGCGGCAGTACGCGGGGTTGGGCCTGGATTTTCAGTTGACCGAGAAAACCGTGCTGGAGAGTAATTTCAGCTATTACCATTATTACGAAAAAGGCATGCCGGGCAGCTTTGCGCTGGCAAAAGGCGTGCAGTTTCCTTCGGCATTCGATCCGACTAACAGTAAATATGGTCAGTCGTATGCAGGTCATGATGATGAAACGACCACCGCGGACATGCACATCAAGCATGATTTTGACGGTAACTGGATGCTGGATCTGGGGGCCTTGCACCAGGTGGCTGACCGCGAATCGACGGCGGTAACCAATACCCTGACGGATAATCGGGGTCACTACACCACCACGACCTCGAATTCAGCGGCCAGTCGCTTTACGATCAACAGCTATTTAGCGAACCTGACCGGCAGCATTGATTCCGGCTGGTTGACGCAGGATATCGCGACCGGAATGCGCGGATTTGTATGGAAAAACTATAACCCGAGAAATGGGGGAACCTTTACGCTGGGGCATTCTTCACTTGATCAACATCCCGACTATCCACGCCCGCCTTATCCTGACTTTACTAATCGCTATCATTCGGCGACCACTACGCAGCATGCATTTCTGTTAAGCGATACGCTGCATTTCACTCCGCAATGGAGTTTGTTGCTGTCAGGTAGCGAAAACCTGTTTACCGTCAGCAACTATAACAAATCCGGTCATGAAACCAGTCGCCAAAAGGATAACGGCATGAGCGGCTCCACCAGCCTGATGTATAAACCGGTTGAGAACGTCACGCTGTACACCACCTGGGCTGACAGTTTGCAGCAGGGGGATACCGCACCGGCCGGGGCCAGCAACGCAGGACACGTACTGGATCCGTATCGCAGCCATCAGGTGGAGGTGGGGGCAAAATATGCGCCCGTCAAAGATCTGCTGCTCACCGCTGCACTATTTGAAGCAAAACGTCCCTTTGCTTATACCAACGACAACGGTGAATTTGCTCAGGACGGTACGCAGAAAAACCGCGGGCTGGAACTGATGGCTGATGGGCATATCACGGAAAATTTACGGGTGTTAGGGGGAGCCGCCTGGTTGGACCCCATGCTGCACAACACTGCCGCCAGTAATGCAGATGGTAAGCAGGTTGTCGGCTTGCCACGCTTTACCTCGAATGTGCTGGCAGTCTATAGCATTGAACAGGTTCAGGGACTGGATGTGGATGCCAATGTGCATTACGTCGGACGTCGGGCTACCGATAACGCGAATGATACCTGGGTAGGCAGTTATACCACGGTGGATATTGGTAGCCGTTATGCCACCAGACTGTGGAACACGCCCACGACTTTCCGGTTTGATATCACTAACCTGACTGACCGCCGCTACTGGACCAACATTGTCCCCGGCGCGTTGACGGGTTATACGGGGGCCGGGGCGGCCAGCGCGCAACTTGGCGCCCCACGTCAGGCGCAGATTTCTGTTCAGGTTGATTTTTAAGGATTGCTGATGAAAACGTGCCACACATGGCTGCTCTGTGTGTGGCTGGCGTTTCCCGCCCTGGCCACGCGTCAGGTTGTGGATAATGCCGGTCACACTGTCACCGTCCCCACACAGGTTCAACGTATTGCGGATAGCTGGTTTGCCCATCACTCGGTGCTGATGACGCTGGGGGCGGGACGTCAGATTGTCGCCACCGTCAACCACCCACAGAGCCAGCCGTGGATGTTCAAAATAAACCCATCGCTTAATCAGGCCTTACAAATTCACGGGACATCATTTAATAGCGAGGCCCTGCTGGCTCTGCATACCGACGTTCTGTTTGTCGCAAAGGGCAAGGGGGATGCGCAGAGCTACAACCAGGCGGGTATCCCGACGCTGGAAATGGCATTTACTGATTATCCTTCGATGGAAAAGTCAGTCACGACCACGGCGGACGTGTTGGGCACGGACCAGGCTCGCGCCAGGGCGGTGGCATATAATCAATTTTTAACCCGCACTATTGCGGATGTTCACGCTAAAACGGCGACGTTAGCGGAAAATCAGCGCCCGCGGGTTCTGCACATTCAGTCGCTAAACCCACTGAAAGTCGACGGTAGAAACACGTTGATTGATACCTGGATTGCGCTCTCGGGTGGGCGGAACGTCGCCGGGGAGGTGGACGGTAACATGAAAGAAGTCTCACCTGAGCGGGTGCTGTATTGGCAGCCGGAGGTGATTATTCTCGGGGCGGGATGTGGCGATATTGCCCATTCACCTTATGCCGCGTTGTTCAAAGAACTTAACGCGGTGAAACAGGGCAAGGTCTGGCGCAATCCGGCGGGCGTCTTCCCCTGGGATCGCTATGGAACCGAAAGTGCGTTGCAGTTGCTGTGGGCCGCGTCAAAGCTACATCCAACACTGTTTAGCGGTCTGGACATGGTTAACGTAACCCGCGATTTTTACCGCCAGTTTTTTGATTACTCGCTTAGCGAGGCGCAGGCGATGCGGATTTTAGCCGGGCTACCCCCACAGGGGTAAAGCGGGAAGCGCGGACGGGCAAATGCAGGCCAGTTCAGGGTTACACGCTGTATTTGCCGCGACGAACCGCGTGGCGGTATACCGTGCCTGGCGATAATGGGTTGCCAGCTATCACGTTATATAATTTAATGCATATCGAATTTTTCCCAGTCCAGATGGTATCTATGTTAACGCTTCGCTCTTTTGTGCTGGTTTGCGCCAGCATGTTTTTTGCCTTGTCCGCGCAGGCGGATCGCACTATCACCGATCAACTTGGGCGTCAGGTTACGATCCCTGACCATGTCGATAAGGTGGTTGTTCTGCAACACCAGACGCTGAATATACTGGTGCAACTGGATGCTGCGCAGGATATCGTCGGCGTGATGTCGAGCTGGAAAAAACAGCTTGGGCCTGAGTTTGCCCGGTTTATGCCGACAATAACTACGCTGCCTACGCCTGGCGATCTGACCAGCGTGAATATCGAAAGTCTGCTGGCGATTCATCCACAGGTAGTGTTCGTCGCCAACTATGCGCCCGCCGAGATGATCCAGCAGATTCAGAATGCGGGTATCCCGGTGGTGGCTATCTCGTTACGTCAGGATATTGCCGGGCAACAGAATAAAATGAACCCGACGATGGCTGATGAAGAGCAGGTCTACAACGAAGGCTTAAAGCAGGGGATCCGCCTGATTGCGGATGTGGTAGGGCGTAAAACGCAGGCGGAAACGCTGGTCAATTACGTCTTTACGGCGCGAGCAAAATTCAATGCGCCAGTGGCGGCCATACCGGAAGCGCAAAAGGTTCGCATTTATATGGCTAACCCTGACCTTATGACCTACGGTTCCGGGAAATACACCGGCCTGATGATGCAACATGCAGGAGGGTTAAATGTGGCGGCGGCCAGCGTGAAAGGCGCACGTCAGGTGGCGCTTGAGCAGGTGCTGGCGTGGAACCCGCAGGTGATTTTTGTTCAGGACCGATATCCGCAGGTGGTCACCGAGATCCAAAACGATCCTAACTGGCAGGGCATTGATGCGGTGAAAAATCATCGCGTCTGGTTGATGCCTGAATATGCCAAAGCCTGGGGCTATCCGATGCCGGAAGCGTTGGCGATAGGTGAGCTGTGGATGGCCAAAAAACTTTACCCGGATGCCTATAAGAATGTCGACGTGGATGCGCAGGCGCAGGATTACTATCAACGTTTTTATCGTGTGAACTGGCAGTCTGATGCTGCTAAGTAAACGGGGTTTCCCCCTGCAATCATTACTGATAGCAGGGGTGTTGGTGCTGGGGGGCAGTTCGCTGTGTCTCGGACAATATCCACTGTCGCTACGTGAAGTGTTTTATCAACTCACCCATTTTGGCGATGCGCAGGATATTGCCAGTCAGGTGATATGGACGGTCAGACTACCGCGTATTCTGATGGCGTTGCTGGCGGGTGGCGCGCTGGGATTGTGTGGTGCTACCTTGCAAGGGGTGTTTCACAACCCATTGGTCGACCCGCACATCATAGGCGTAACCTCGGGGGCGGCTTTCGGCGGGACGCTGGCCATTCTGCTGGGCCTTGAGCCGTGGCTGATGATGGGGTCAACCTTCTTCTTCGGTCTGGCGGCGCTCATTCTGGTGTATGCCATTGCGGCCTTACAAGGGCTGGAAAATACGCTGGTGCTGATCTTGTCTGGCATTATTTTAAGTGGTTTTTTTGCCGCGTTGGTGAGCCTGATTCAATACCAGGCTGATACGGAAGAAACCTTGCCGAACATCGTATTCTGGCTGCTGGGCAGTTTTGCCACGGCTAACTGGCATAAAGTCCTGCTGCTGGCGATCCCGGTATCCATTGCGGCGACGATGTTGTACCAGTTGCGCTGGCGGATAAATCTGTTATCGCTCAATGATAAAGATGCTAAGGCGCTGGGCGTGGCGGTGGTCCCGCTGCGGCGTAGCGTACTGGTGTGCTGCGCGTTTTTAGTTGCCGCTCAGGTGGCGGTCAGCGGCAGTATTGCCTGGGTCGGGCTGGTTATTCCCCATCTTGCGCGGTTGCTGGTGGGGGTTGATCATCGTCGCTTGCTCCCGTGTGCATTCTGGATGGGGGGCGGCTTTATGATTGCGGTCGATGATATCGCCCGCACCCTGATGCATGCGGAAATACCGCTGGGGATCATCACCGCGTTGCTCGGCGCACCGCTGTTTGCCTTCTTACTCATTCGTACCAGTCGTCGGGGGAAACAATGACATCTGTTGCGCTCAGCGTGAATCAGCTTAGCTATGGCTATCGCTCTCCACTGTTTGACCCCCTCACTTTTCAGTGTGAGCAGGGCCAGATCTGGGCGGTGCTTGGGCGAAACGGTCTGGGCAAGAGCACGCTGCTGGATACGCTTACGGGCACGCGACCCGCACTGGGCGGGAGTATTGACGTTCATGGGGGGATAGGCATTGTGGCCCAGCATTGCCATCTACCGTTTCCCTATACGGTGAGCGATGTGGTGTTGATGGGGCGGGCGCAGCACGTAAAATTGTTTGCTCAGCCCAGCCGTCAGGATCAACAACGGGCGGAGCAGGCGCTGGAACAGCTAAACATTGCGCATCTCGCCGCCACATCGTTTAGCTCACTTTCTGGCGGTCAGCAGCAACTGGTGATGATTGCCCGCGCTCTGGTTACGGAATGCCAGACGCTGTTGCTTGACGAGCCATGTTCAGCGCTGGATCTTGCTAATCAGCAGGTCGTGCTACAGCTCATCAGCGATTTGGCACACCGGCAGGGCTGTAGCGTGCTTTTCTCGACGCACGATCCGTTGCACGCCTTTCAGATTGCAACCCATACGCTGTTGTTGCTTCCCGAGGGCAAATGGCTGGCAGGGCCGACGGACGGCGTGGTGACAGAAGACAATCTGTTCCAGGCCTATGGCCTGCCATTGCGAAAATTCAGTGTGGAAAACTATCAGACTCCGTTTATTGCGCCGCTGTTTGCGATCCAGCGCTAACGGGCAAGAAACCGGCGGCGGTCAGCAACGCCTGACCGTCGTGGGCAAGCATAAATTTAACCAGTCTCATCACTTCCTCAGAAGCATCGAGCACCGCGAGTTGGTATTCACACAAGATGTTCTGTGCAGCAGGAATAGCAACGTAGCGAACATCGGACTGTGAACCGAGTGCTTTTGCATAATGCGCGTAACCAATAAACAGATCGGCCAACCCCTGGCGAAGAATCCAACTGCTTGCCAACTCACCAGGCGGGATGCTGAGCGTATCGCGGCCGCCAACCAGTGGCAGGGCGCGTGCACGAAGCTGTCGTCCAAGGCCCGGTTCCAGTGCATCCATGTTGTCGAATAATGCCCAGGTATAATCACCGGAAGGGTCGCAACCCGGTGTGGATGTGCCAATACGCAGTGCCGGGTCGCGAAGTAAATCCAGCCATTCACCGCGCCGGTTGGTGACCAGACCCAGTTGATTCCAGCACAGTGTATGCGTGGAAACGGCCTGGCGTGTGTCCAGTAGCCGTTGCGGATGTGCCCGATTTGCACTGGCGAACAGTGCACACGGTTCCCCGGCTTCAATACGCTCGCGTAGCAACCCTGCCGGGCCATAGCCAACGTTGACCTCAATGCCGCTAAGGTGGGTGAACTGATTGAGCAGTGGGGTAAATGCCAGTCGTAAACTTCCCGCAGCAAGGAGGGTGATTGAAGAGGGCATGAAATCTGATCTCTGGGCTATGGCGGTTATGCGAAGAAGATGAATGATACGCTCTGCACAAGGGATTTTGAAGGCATCTGGTGACGCGGTTCCGCTGGTATCATTTGGTGTCGTAGTCACATTCATCGGGGTATTTGATCCAGGGTGCGGTGGGATGCTGACGCTATCTTTTTTTGTTCTATGCTTTGACCGTAATGAAAAGATCCTGAACGGGAACGGAAGAGGGCATGCGTGCAGGGGGAAGACAAATGACAATCTTGTGTAAGACCTGCGGGACGTCCTATGACGATGCGCAAGGGGCGATAACGCATTGCAAAATCTGCGAAGATGAGCGCCAGTATGTTCCCGTTAGCGGGCAATCATGGATCGATCCAGCCGTGCTTCACGCGACGCATACGAATAAATGGCAGCAGCATGAGCATTTGCTACTGAGCATTCAGACTGTGCCACGGTTTGCCATTAACCAGCGGGCATTTTTGCTACGCACCCCACAGGGGAATGTGCTCTGGGATTGTATTGCGAATCTGGACCCGGCCACGCAGACGCTCGTCACCGCGCTGGGTGGGTTGAGCGCTATTGCTATTTCGCATCCTCACTACTACTCCACGATGCAGGATTGGGCGGCAGCATTCGATGCACCAATCTATCTGCATGCTGACGATCGCCAGTGGATTATGCGTGACAGTCCCTCTATTCGGCTATGGGAAGGCGATGTGCATAAAGTGCTTCCTACCGTGACGTTGTTACGCCTGGGCGGACATTTTGCGGGGGGGAGTATTATGCATATTGATGATGGAGAGGGGATAATCCTCGCGGGCGATATTCTGCAGGTCACTCCCGGTGCGGATGCCGTGTCGTTTATGTGGAGCTACCCTAATATGCTGCCATTGCCGGCAAGCGCGGTTATCCACATTATGCACGCGTTGCAGGATGTCAGATTCGACCGGCTCTATGGCGCGTTTGAAGGTCAGGATATTAAATCCAACGCCAGACAGATTGTGGTGCGATCGGTGCAGAAGTATCTTGCCTGTCTGCGCAAAGAATAGGGTGTGTTTCAGGAGAATGTTTGAGAATTTTCGAAGTAGAAAAGCACCAAATCAAAGGGATATGATTTGGTGCGTCCGAGTGGACTCGAACCACCGACCCCCACCATGTCAAGGTGGTGCTCTAACCAACTGAGCTACGGACGCAAATGGTGCGTTCAATTGGACTCGAACCAACGACCCCCACCATGTCAAGGTGGTGCTCTAACCAACTGAGCTATGAACGCAACGTTGTAGGTGACAACGGGGACGAATATTAGCGGCACAGACCGAATGAGGCAAGAGGGAATTAGCATTTTTCTGCATGTTTTCACGCGATTGCAGAGTAATTAAGCAAGTTGATTATATTTTGTTGATTTTGCAGCGTGTTTTTTATTCAGACAGCGAACTGGAGCAGGCAGGGTCGGATTGAATTACAGGGGCGCTCAGATTTTAAGCGCGGTAAGGATAGTGGTTTCTATTTTCTCTGGGGTAGTGAAGGGGTAAAACGCTTGAGCGGCTTGCCGTCACGCCCGATCAGGAACGTAGTAAAATTCCACTTGATCCGCCCACCCAGCGCGCCGGATAATTTGTCTTTCAGGTAACGAAATACCGAGTGCGTAGCGACACCGTTGACTTCCACTTTCTCAAACATCGGGAAGCCCACACTGTACATTCCATCATTTATATTAACCAACCTGACGAGCGTTCCATTCGTCGCGCGTGATTTCCCAAAGTTCAGAATCCAGCAACCCGCTGACATACTCTTTTTTTTCCGTCTTGATAAGCCGCATGCCGCTACTGTCTGATATACGTTTGGAACGGATATTGAGAGATGCTTTCGGCGCACGCAAAACCGTCTTATTTAACGTATTAAACCAGTAATCCGTAGCGACATTACTGGCCTCACGCATAAAACCCTGCCCCTGATATTCCGGATCTAACCAAAATCCACGGTTATTATCCTCAACGTCATAAAGGCAAATTAAACCTATGAGTGCGTCAGGGGCATCACGGAGTCTGATAGTCCAGATCCACGCAATCCCTTTTTCCATATCAGGCAGGGCAACGTTATTGACGTAATTCTCCGCACCGTTATCAGGATAGGGCCAGGGTACTGAGGAAACCATATAGCGAACTATCTCCCAGCGTGGATAAAGCACCTGAATCTGCGAGGCATCTTCGGCTTCTAATGGTTTTAACAGCAAGCGTTCCGTATGGAGTTTTGGTATTTTCATATGCGCTTTTCCTACTTGAGCAAGATAAGAGAATCAATGTGGGGTGGATTTTGAAAAAATATTAATAACCAGAACCCCAGCACAAATAAGAAGCATGCCTGCGATCGCTGGAAAATCAAGTTTTTGCCCACTGACCAACCAGCCCAAAAGGCTGATTAATACGATTCCAGCACCTGACCAAATTGCGTACGCAATACCCGTCGGAATGGTCGACAGAGTCTGGGAGAGAAGATAAAAGGCTGTGCAGTAGCACACAATAGTTGCTACAGATGGCCATAGGCGTGTGAATCCGTCAGAGAACTTCATCAGGGTTGTACCTATGACTTCAGCTACGATGGCCCCGGCAAGGAAAATGTATGAATTCAAAATCTGATCCTATGTGACAATCTAAAGCAAATATCGTAGCACAAAGGGGTGGGTGAGTTTGAAAACAGCCCGAACGACTACTGAAACGTCCGTTTCATGGCATCTGGCGAAGCACTGCAAGGTTCGCTTTGAGCGGGAGCAGATATTCAATGGGGATATAAAATATAGCTAGTAAAACCGTCAACAAGTAATCTGGCAACTCGTGAAACGTGCGCCATCAGTATTGCTGCTTTATCGCGTCTATAAATGTATAGGAGGGTTCAATGTCTTCAGCTTTTCAACATCGTTTCATTCTTACAGGTGGTCCAGGGTCAGGCAAAAGCACGATAATTGATACGATTAAAAAACGAGGGTTTTGGTGCTCTAAAGAAGCGGGAAGAGGCGTTATACAAGATCAGGTGAACATAGGTGGCAATGCATTACCGTGGGCCAACCAGACTGCATTTGCAGAGCTCATGCTATCCTGGGAAATGCGTTCGTGGCACGAAGCTGAAGGGCAAACACAACCATGCTTATTCGACCGTGGTGTTCCTGATGTTGTAGGTTATTTAAGCCTTTCTGAACTTACCATACCGAGGCATTTGGAAAATGCCATCGAGAAATTTCGCTATAACCGAACTGTATTTATTGCACCACCCTGGCGTGACATATATGTACAGGATACAGAGCGTAAACAATCTTTCGATATCGCCATAGCGACATATCAGGCAATGGTGAAAACATACCGTACGTATGATTATCAGTTGATTGAATTGCCATGTGTTTCTGTAGAGGATCGTGTGGATTTTATCCTTTCCAGGATAGTACGTTGATAAAATATCAACTACGCGTAATGACGAATCACCATACCCGAATCTGTCGCATTCCAGTGAATATACAACTTCCGTTCCTGGCACGGAGTGGACTAACTAACGGATCTGAAGGTCCGCTGTGAGCGAAGTGCGGACATTAGAGGCTTTCACTTGCCCTTGAATTCTCTTGTAACTTAATTAGATATTCAGTTGTGAACTGTTGCTTCCCCAACTTTTCGAACTCCTTAATTAATTCGTTACCCATGAATTCCAAATCTTTATTATTTTGTAAAAAACACAGAGAGCTATCCCAAGCTTGTTTTTGTATTGCATCCATTTGTTCCTTCAGTAATTTTTTATCTTGAGCCGGAGTGTTAACTATACTGTTCATAATGGGAAGTAGTTCTTCTATTTTTCCTTTGTCTGTTATAGCAGTTTTATCCATTACGCCATTATTGTAAAAAAAGCAGGTGTCATTTTTACTGTCGATTTCCGGTTCATATTTTTTGTGCCAAAGAATATCCGCAATCACTCCGGCATTGAGTATGCATACCCGGTTAAACAAATGTTCATATATGGCATTGGTACTATCTAGTTTTGTTTTAGGTGAGGGATTAATCTCCGAGTTGCCGTAAACACCAAAGTTAGATTTCTCAATTGTTATACTTCCAACATCGAAGCCAACGTTACGTCCCATCAGCCAATGCCCTAGCTCATGATACATGGCACGTTTACACTGCTTTTCAGCATCAAGGTGGTTATGAATCATACATTCCCTTTTTGTTTATATTAGATGAGTGATGATGACGGTTTGTCACATTAAAATTATATAAAAATTTGGCTCTGACAACATAGTATGATTAACCAGCCAAAGCAGGTCAAATGAAGCGTAAGCAACGTTCGTTTATGGCACAGGGCTGCTGTTGCAGCCCTGACAACCTTATGTAAGCACACCTGTTTTAGTTCCATGCATTTTTTGAGATCACCCATCAGCCGGTACTCTTCCTGCGTCAGGTTGTTCAGGGATTCGTGAGGCCGCTCGTTGTTATATTCCATCAGCCAGCGCTGGGTAATTTCCCGTGCTTCATTCAGTGTTCTGAACAGGTAAAAATCCAGAATTTATGTCCTGTATGTCCTGTTGAACCGTTCGATAAAAGCATTTTGTGTAGGCTTACCCGGCTTGATAAATTCGAGCATCACGCCATGCTCTTCGGCCCACTGCGCCAGAGCCAGTGAGACTAATTCTGGTCCATTGTCCATCCGCATCTTCAGCGGATAGTCGCATAGCATTTAGGCTTAACCATCTAACAACATATAATCATCGTCTCTCCTGCTGATCGCAGATATGGACATCATGGCGAAAACGCTTAAGATATTACTTCTTTGAACCTAAGAGAATTTTTTTCCGTATGAGTAGTAGCAGATTGGATTTTATGATAAGCGAACATGAAAGAAGAGTTGATGAGATTAAATCTTCTGTTGGTGTAATCTGCGCAGAGTGCAATCAAAAATCATACTATTTCAACACTAAAAATAGTGATTTCTATGAGGAAAAAATTTGTCTGATCTGTTCTAAAACAAAATTGAGCGGTATCCTTCTTGAGGATTTTTTGTTTACTTTAACGAGAAAACTAAAAAACCACTACGAATTAATAGATGTTTGTCATCCGGGTACATCTTCAATAAAGGAGGTCTTGAAACGATTTACATACGATAATTCCAATGTGCTCGATAAGCTGTCAATTTTACTTTGCCAAAAAGATAACACTTTTTTTAAACTTGACGGAAAGTACAGAAGCACCGTTGATGAAGTTTTCATCGAAAAATGCAAAAATGAAGCTATCAAAAAATGGAATGCATTGGCAAATGATCTAAAGCATGCGCGGCGTTTTACGCATATTGAAGCCTCTAGATTTTATGAGAGTCTGATTGGATCTTGCGTATATAGAATGGAAAAAAACGAGATTTTCAACGCTGCACTAACAACTATCGATGAAGGGCATAATTTTTTTCGCGCGCGTTTAGTAAAAGATGAGCTCCACAGAAGTTCTATCACATCAACTCCAGAGAAAGAACTGTCTGCTCCACCAAATTATTTCGCAACTAATAGCCGAATGAGCCCACCAGGGATTTCGTTCATGTATACTGCTGGTGATCATGAGACAGCAATTGCTGAACTTCGCCCCTATGTCAGTGATATTATTGCAGTTGGTGTTTTTACGAATACTAGGAAACTTAAATTTTTTGATTTCACCCTTCTAGCTAACATGCGGCACATAGATGCCAATATCCTCGAAAATCCTAAAGAAGATCAGTATGTTAAAAATAGATACATACTGGGAGAACTCCATGAACTGATTTCAAAACCATTTAGAGCGACCGACACTAGCTATATAGAGACACAAATGTTTGCGGAAACTATTCGGAACTACAATAAAGGGATGTTCGATGGGATTATCTTCGGTTCATCGCAGCTAAAAGGCGGTATGAATTATGTTATTTTTGGTGAGTCTTCAAACGATCAAGATATTACTTCTTCGGTCAACAATTACCATGTTGCATTTGAAAGCAATAAGCAAGTAACTTTTTACCAGGTAACTCAGATAAATGCAATATCAAATGAAATTAGTTAAGCCTCTGGACCCCTCTGGGCGATCAGCAATCTCTCTCAGAAATGTCTTTAAGATTTTTTGATGGAAGTGGCACACTGGATTTGAGTACCTATATAGAAGTGATATGCTCACGGCTGGTCATGATAGGTACCCTTTCAATGAAAATGAAAAATCTTATCGTAGGGGTCATACGCGAAGATACTCCGTTATCAGCAATGGTTCTGCGTTTCTCAGCCATAGCAACCTTCTGAGCTTTAAATATGTGCAGTGGCTTTACTGTATATTTCTTGGGTGAGTCAAAGAAGGTCAGCTCGTATCCTTTTGGTTAAGCCATTTTCCGTTGTATTTAGATGAACTCAAGACACAAAGTTCCGCTCATGGCACGGAGCGGCCGGTCACACGCTAGACAGTGATCCCCATGATCCTGATGACGCTCTGCTGTGAAGCAGTTTTGAAATAGTCGCTTTTAATTAAGGTCATGCCCTGTTTGCGGTAGAAATTACAGGCGCGTTCGTTCTGTTCAAGAACCTCCAGCCATACAAAGTCTTTCCCCCTGGCCCGGGCCAGCTCTTTGACGGTGTCAAACATGACCTGACCGTAACCTTTATGGGTGTCAGCAGGATCAAGATAGAGTTTGTTAAGCAGCATCCCTGATATATTCGTATCAGGGATGCTGCTTTCATAGGTCACTTTCGCAAAACCAATTGGCCTATCGGTCTCTGCAACATACCAACAAACCGCTTGCTCTTTCAGGCTCTGTTCCAGCTCGTCCAGAGAAAATTCGCTTGCTAAAAAAGCTTCCAGTTCAGACTCAGACTCCCACAGATGTTCGAAGTGTGCGCGGTAGATGCGGTAACCCAGCGCATTAAGCAACATCGCGTCGGCCGGTGTGGCTTCACGGATTTGTAATGACATGAATGATACCCGTCCTGGTAATAAATTAACGATTACTGAACTATATCAAAATTGTCAGTGATACAGTGGTATGCGAATATTTCAGAGGCTTATCAGTATGAAGATTGTTTTTATCCCTGCGTTGATCGTTGTCCTGATTGATAAAGAACAGGACATGGGGCGGGAATTGATCCGCGATGAGGTTGAGTCTATCCGAGATGGCGCTACAGCCATCCGCCTGTCGGCCGAAGCAGCTGAGGATATAATCAGAGAGCGCGGCTACCGCGATATTGATCCTGAGAATGTCTGGCGCGAGTGGCTGGCGTATAAAGCTGACTGAATGTCGATGGGAACTCGCTGCTTTAGTGGCATAGGAAAATTGTGCACTTACACGGATGCGTTTACTCCGCGCCAGGCGTGGAGCTGAGGGGCACCATTGATATGACCTTAACAGATGGATGGGAGAGTTTTTGGGGGCAAATTTGGGGGCATTTCTAAGGGCAGGGACATGAAAAGGGACACATTAATAGCTGCTATAACCCGCTATTAACTGTCACTGCAATTTTTTATCTTACTGATTTATATGTATGTATTTGAGTTTTAGGTTGATTGTTTTTTCCTGTGTAATCGCAGAGTAATTAAGCAAGTTGATTATCGCGCAAAGGGTGTGACAGGGTGCATGTAGGGGGGAGTCAAAACACCAACACCGAAGCACAGTGCTGCGACTCCTCAATGTTATCCCCGTGCTGATTTCTTACTCTGTGTTCGATCGGATGAAATAACAATGGCTATGCCAGCCAGAACGATCAGTGTGCATACCAGAATTCTCAAATCAGGCAATTCGCCAAGAAATAGCACCCCACCTACCGCAGCAATACAGGGCACGCTCAACTGAAGTGTGCTGGCGGTTGCGGAAGACATACTGGCAACAAGTTGATACCAAAGTACGTAAGCCACACCAGAAGCCAGTCCGCCGGAGAGCAGGGCAAGGATGACGCCGTTGGCGTCAGTATGCACGGGTTCCTGTCGTACCAGACTCAGAATGAGAATAACCGGAAGGCTCAGAATGAAATTTCCCGCAGTCGTCCCGGCAGGAGAGAGAATGTTTTTCCCTCGCACAGAGTAAGCTCCCCATGCCAGGCCTGAAGCAACCATCGTCAGGGCAGGTATAAAAGGGGGAGCGGTTGCGCCGGGGAGCAGCAGCATAATGATTCCCCCAATGGCAATGACGATCCCGGTGGCTTTGTATCCGCTAAGTGTTTCGCCTTTAATTAATCCCCAGCTAATCATGCAGATCTGCACCGCGCCAAATAGCAGTAATGCGCCTGTTGCGGTATTGAGCTGAACATACGCGATTGAGAAGAATAATACATAGGCACACAGCAACAGGGCATCGATGATTTTCCAGCGTATGTCTTTCAGTTTTCCCAGGGCTATATGCCAGATAAACAGCATTACTGCACCACCGAGTAATCTCAGCACGCTGAACGTCTCAGGGTCCGAATATCCATTCTTTAAGGCAATACGACAGAGGATAGAATTGGCTGCGAATGCAGTTAACACCAAGAGAACCAGCAACAGCTTTTTCATACCCATCCTTAATGTTGACGATCTGTTGCTGAGTATAGAGTGCGTACATCAGGACAGGCATGCTAACGATGCTTTTGGTTATAATCCAACACGCCAAGGTTGCGCAAGGTGCGGGCGCTATCCCTAAGTGATGTTCAGGAAAGTGAGAATGGAAAGAATTGATACACGGCCACCATAGCGGAGGCACTTAATATCACACTGATGACGAAGTAAGTTTTGAAGGGCTGCTTTTGTGTTTTATGGCGAAAGAGTTGTTGCCCGACAATAGCGCCAGCCCATCCGCCCACAACGCCAAATACCAGCAATGTGGATTCCGGCACTCTGCGCCAGGCCTTACGCGCTGCCATTTTATCCACGCCGTAAATCGCCAGCGTCAATATATTGGCGAGCAGGCCCCATATTAGCAACGGATGTGGGGCAAAAAGGCTACCGATCGCAGCGCAGATCAGTAGCAAATAACAACAGCGATTGAGATTCATATCATTAACCACAGCCAGAACGGAGAGGCGGTTATCTTAACCCAGAACCGACACCGATAAATGGACATGAGATTCTCAGAAGCCAGGGTTATCAAGATCTCGATGCAGAAAATGTCGGGATCGCATGGTCAGCCTGGAAAATAGAACATTATGAAAAGTAATGATATTGTTCTACCAGCCACACTCATAACGAGGTTATATGAAAATCAGAAGGTTCAGAAATGGAGATGAAATTTCGTTATTCAGCGTATTTTTATCTTCTGTACATACCCTCGCATCCCACTACTACACACATGAACAAATAGCTGCCTGGGCCCCATCAGATATCGACCCGGACCACTGGACCAATCGCATGAGGGCACTACGTCCCTTTGTTGTTGAAGTGGAGGGTGAAATAGCTGGATATGCGGATGTTCAGCCCAATGGGTACATTGACCATTTCTATGTCTCGGGAGCCTACCCGAGACAGGGCGTAGGGACGCTACTGATGGACCGTATTCATGAAGAAGCCAGAGAACGTGGAATGGGTGAACTTACTTCAAATGTCAGTAAGGCTGCGGAAGCATTCTTCCTACGGCACGGCTTTCATGTCGTGGAACGAGGTTTCCCTGTGTGTCGTGGCGTGACACTACAAAATGCACTGATGCGGAAATATTTGGCGAAACAATAGAACACCGGCTGATTCCTACCCGGCACGGTCCGTAGTGAGCGAATAGTGGAAGTGAGTCACGCACGGGGGAATTACTTATATTGCCATGTATTATAAACGGTGAGCAGGTAATAGCCCCTTAATGAGTCGATTATTAAATGCAAACGGAGCATAGTAAGTCATTCGGTACAAGATTATGCAGCCCAATCCATCTACACAAAAGAACTGTGAGGCCACAAATATGACGCCTACTTTACAAGGGGCTCTTGTAACGCTCCGTCCTCTGCTTAAGACGGATGCTCCGCTATTGATTGATGCGGCTGAAGATGGGGAACTTTGGTCTCTGCCATTTACGGTCGTTCCATCCGCTGACACTGCTGATTCGTACATTCAGAAAGCCCTGAAGGGGCAGGCTGAAGGCACCGTCATGCCGTTTGCTGTAACGCTCTCATCCGACCAACGTGTCATTGGGTCAACGCGTTTCTGGAAGATTGATCGCGAAAACCGAAAGCTCGAAATTGGTCACACCTGGTATTCACAAAGCTGGCAAAAAACAGCTGCAAATACCGAGAGTAAACTGTTACTGCTGCGATATGCCTTTGAGCAACTGAAGTGTGTTCGCGTTCAGTTTACGACTGATGTATTGAATGAGCGCTCTCAGGCTGCCATTCTCCGTATTGGTGCGGTCCAGGAAGGTATCATCAGAAATGAACGAATTATGCCTGATGGTCGAAAGCGTACCTCCATACGGTACAGCATAATCGATGATGAGTGGCCGCAGGTTCAGACCAACCTTGAGCGCCGCCTTTCCGGTCACCGATAAGAAAAATTTTCGAAGAATTGCCGACAGGAGGTAAGGGATATTATTTGTTTTACCTCTCAATCGACGCCTTTGAACGCCAGGCCTCAAACGGAACACCACGGTCACTCTTTTGCTGGCGGGAAGAGATTGATCTGCGCTCTTCCAATTGATGTAGGGAGGGCGTTACTAACGCCTGCTCATGGTGTGAAGCGGGCCAATCAGTCGGTTGTCGGGTCCGCTGTGAGCGATCTGTGGACGTTATTGTCAGTATTGTGTACGAAAAACGGGCGGCAGGTTAGCTGATATGAAAATCGCCACGCTGTTAACGTGACGACTGAACGCTTGTGTTATCCGTTGTCTCTCTCGTCCAGGGCTTTACGGTATCTTGCTCGCTCGACTTCATCCAGATTTGTATCTGACAACACAGACCTGCCTTTGATGGCTAAATCCGTATCTATTTCTGTCCGGGTAGCATAAACCTTAGATGAATTTCCGTTTGGATATGCAGCCCCGTTAGTCAATGGCCCACCAAGACCTCGGGCGAATGCTAATGAAAGAACAGCCACAGCCAATAATACTGTTACTAACGGATAAAAAAACGTAGGTGAGATTTGTTCCAGAAACAATCGCAGCCTTACGAATGGAATAATCGAACATAGAATAAGAGCGCTACTTGCAATAAACCATGACTTCAGTCTATTCCCTTCACGTCTGAGTATAGAGGCAAGACAAACCACACCGGCGATTACTAAGATGGTAAACGTGATAATCAGCGTCAGGTCAACGTGGTTAGAAATCCAATACACGGAATTCCCCACTGAGTAGATGATTGACAGGAGGACTAATGGGACCAGTCGTTTAATATTCTTGCTGACGACAAAATACAACACTAATACCGGGATAGCGTTGATGATACTGCCTATTAATATAGGCATGAAGGGTATAGGCATATTGAACCTCGATAAGTTTATGTGAAAATACAATATGAAGTGACTCTGGGGGCGAATGACTATATTTGGCGCACAGAGGACATTCTCATCTGCTACCACTGAAGCTCAACCACTGTCAGCCTGGACAATCCGGTGTTTCTGTCCAGAACTATGGTATTTATCTCAGTAATAACTGAATCAGCTGAACTAAGATATACACCGCCGCTACCACTTGTATTGCCCGGAATCCCCATTTGAGATAGTGCCATTCATGGCGTTCTCTGGAATCAGGTTCTTCAATGGCGGGTTCAGAATGTTTTTGTTTCTTTGTCCTGAATTCATCTATTAACTGCCAGAGGAGAATAAGTGTAATGATGGGTTTCTGGAGTATTGGATTATCCGCAAAGAGTGACA
Source organism: Citrobacter sp. Igbk 17 (assembly GCF_028069775.1). NCBI lineage: Bacteria > Pseudomonadati > Pseudomonadota > Gammaproteobacteria > Enterobacterales > Enterobacteriaceae > Citrobacter > Citrobacter sp. Igbk 17. The sequence continues at coordinate 26,922 of NZ_JANEWI010000008.1, forward strand.
CCGGTCCGCTCGCTGATGTAGGCAGAATAGATGAATAACTTTCACGCCGCTACCACTAGATATAGGGGTAAGATTAAATTTTATCCTGCTCGAACTTTGAAGTGATTCTGTCCTTCCTAGATTGTTCCGCTGATGATGCACAATCTGTAGTGCGAAACATCTGACCGCCGCGTTGAGCGAAAAGCAGACATGCCACTAAATGAACTACAGGTTAACGATATTGCTCGTACTCCACCGTTTCCCGGACTTTAAGCAACGCTTTTTGTAAGTCTTCAATTGTTACCGATCCAAGAGCAATCCTGAGTGCCTGCGGAACAACCAACGATGTGCTGAAGGGTTCTGCGGTTGAAACTGAAATATTGCAGTCCATCAAATTCCTTGCTATCCGGTCCGCTCTTGCCTCATCCGGTAACGGTAGCCAGGCAAAGTATGAGCTCGGATGTGCAATGCAGGGAATATCCTCAAACGTGGTTCTTAATACTGCTTGCCGTTGGCGCGCATCTCGCCTCTTCAGGGTTTCAAACCGTGAAACCGTGCCATCCTGTATCCAGTTACACACCAGCGTTGTCATTATTGAAGGTGTATTCCAGGTGGTCGCCCTCACAGCCCTCTCCAGTGCTGGCCGGTACGATTCAGGGAAAATAACAGCGCCTACCCTCAATCCTGTCGCGACATTCTTTGAAAATCCCGTGAGATAAACGGTACGTTCAGGTGCATAAAAGGCAATGGGCGGTGGCGGTCTGCGGATCAGATAGCTATATGCGGTATCTTCAATAATGAGAAGATCATAGGTTCTTGCAATGTCGGCTATTTTCTTTCGCTGATGGTGGTTGAGAACCCAGCCAAGGGGGTTATGCAATGTCGGCATGGTATAGACAGCTCTGACATGTCTTTTCTGGCACAACTCCTCCAGTACAGATAAATCCGGGCCATCCGTTAAAGCGGGTATGGCAATGAGCTCCAGATGATATAACTCTGCCAGTACTTTAAAACCGGGATAGGTGAGGGCATCAATGGCCACAACATCGCCTGGTCGCAGCATGCCCAGCACAGTAATGGTCAGTCCGTGCTGCGCCCCGTTCACTATCACCACATTTTCAGCTTCAGGCTGGAACCCCGGCCCTGCAATGTGAGCCGCGATAATCTCCCGTTCAGTCATCCTGCCTGCATGTGGCTGGTAACGCAGATGGGACTCTATATCCCCTGAGACCGCAATCTGCCGAAGGGCATCACGTAGTCGCTCCCCCTGTCCAGGGAGCGATGGATAGTTAAAATTCAGGTCAAGCACATCCGTTGCCACCGCATGCTGATCAATCCCGTGACCGGTGGGCAACGAGATTTCTCTGACAAAGGTTCCTCTACCCGTTTCGCCACTGACCAGTCCCATCGCTTCCAGCTCGCTATAAACCCGTGTTGCAGTAGCCAAAGATATACGCTCCTGCGCTGAGAGTGCTCTATGCGTAGGTAAACGCGTACCAGAAGGAATTTCCCCGTTACGGATCCTCTCTGCGAACCTGTCCACAATCGATTTATAGCGTGCTTTCATCAAATGTATCCATGACAATAATTTGATTGTATTGATTTCCCCAGCGTACCATCCGCCTCACTAACGCTCAAGCCTGCGAGCGAAAAACAACAGTGAGGTCCTTGTGACAACTACAGTGGCAGATAAAACAGAACCCGGTTCAGTTTCCGGGTGGCTCAACGGTTTTATTGGGGTGCTAATTTTTAGTGGTTCGCTTCCCGCGACGCGTATTGCCGTTCTCGATATGGACCCCTTTTTCCTGACATTTGCGAGAGCTTCGATTGCCGGTGTGTTTGTCATGTTGCTGATTTACAGCTTTCGTGAGGGACGCCCCCAAACCTCCCAGGTCGGTTCACTCATTATCGTATCTCTGGGCGTCATTATTGGTTTTCCGTTGCTGACAGCGATGGCGTTACAGCACGTGACTTCTGCGCACTCTATCGTTTTTCTTGGACTGCTTCCGCTGACCACGGCGATTTTTGGTGTCCTGTGCGGTGGTGAACGTCCGAAAATGGCCTTCTGGTTTTTTTCTGTGCTGGGTAGCCTGCTCGTGATGGGATTTGCCCTATCGCAAAGTGCTGCGATTTCACTAACCGGCGATCTTCTCATGCTTGCAGCGGTACTGGCCTGTGGCTTGGGTTATGCCGAAGGCGCAAAACTCACTCGTGTCCTGGGAGGATGGCAGGTCATCAGCTGGTCGCTGATCCTTTCTCTACCGTTCATGTTGCTCGCGTCGTTTGCAACAATGCCCGCCACATTCACCGGCATCGGCATTTCTGCCTGGATAGCCCTGGGCTATGTCTCCCTGTTCAGTATGCTGGTTGGCTTTATTTTTTGGTACAAAGGGCTTGCGGCAGGCGGGATTGCTGCCGTCGGCCAACTACAGCTCCTTCAGCCATTCTTCGGGCTCGGCCTGTCAGCCACATTGCTGAACGAGGCCGTCAGCCCCCTCATGGTATTCGTTACGCTTGGCGTCATTCTATGCGTGATGGGCTCTCGTAAGTTTTCCCGATAAAACATTGCCAGGTCAGCGTTGACCTGGTCTATTTTGACGAAGGAATCATTATGTTTACTGGTCTGAGCGCTTTCCCTCTGACTCCGCTGGTTAACGGTGAGATTGATGAAAGCAGATTGACTCATCTGATTGAACATCTGGCAGAGGCTGGCGTGGACTCTATTGGTGCTCTGGGGTCTACGGGCAGCTATGCCTATTTAACCCATGAACAACGCCGGTCTGTCACAAAACTGGCCGTCAATGCGGCGGGGAGTATCCCGGTGATAACCAGTATTGGTGCAGTTCGTACCGATGATGTCATGAGGCTGGCAGAAGACGCTCAGCAGGCAGGCGTCAGTGGCGTATTACTTGCTCCTGTATCCTATCAGCCACTCAACGACACAGAAGTTTTCCGTCTGTATGAACGCGTGACGGCAGAATTATCTGTTCCGCTTTGCATCTACGATAATGCTGCGACGACGAGATTCGATTTCAGCGATGACCTACTGATAGCCCTGTCGTATCTGGACAACGTCGGTTCCATCAAACTTGGGGAGTTTCCTGCCGATCCAGTACAGGCTATTCAACATGTTGAACATTTGAAAAGCCAGATAGCCCGGGGGGTGACGCTTGGGATCAGTGGAGATGCTCAGTCAACTACGGGCTTGCTCGTGGGCTGTGATATCTGGTACTCGGTGCTGGGCGGGCTATTTCCCCATTATGCAATGAACCTGACTAAGGCTGCGTTAAGTGGGAATACAACAGAAGCTCGCTTGCTGGATCGGGCACTCGAACCACTGTGGGTATTCTATCGTCGTCATGGCAGTTTACGGGTGATCGCCAGTATCGCGGAGATCCAGGGAACCGTTCACTCTCCCTGCCTGCCTTTCCCGCTTCAAACACTTATCGGAAAAGAAATGGCCGCCCTCGAATCTACACTGGAGCAGCTCAGCTTCCTGGCGTGATACCACGAAATTCGTCCAGTGTAGGGCGGCTGACATCTCAAAATGACAGGTTAGAAAATCTGAGTACAGGTATTAGGATGAGTAACCTTTTGAAGCGTATCGCGGAAGACGCTGAGTTGATGGCATTGGGGGAAGGGGGGCTGACACAATTCTTCCGCACATGAATATTCATCCCATCAGTAATAATCAAATTTCCTGCAATGTGGGAGAATTAAGTATGGTTGTCCCTTGTGAAGCCAGACAGGAGTGACCCACTCTTTCATCTCCTGTCCAGATGGCAATATACCGTTCGTGGCTCCATCAGAATCGGATTACCACCTTGCCGAAATGCTGGCTTCCCTTCAGTGTCTGATAAGCTAATTCGGCTTCTTCAAAGGTAAATACCTGATCGACGTAGGGCGTGATACCAGAACGAACGACTTTTTCGAGCGTTGATACTGGCCCAACATAGATACCTTGCAGCGTAATGCGTTTTTCCAGAATGCCGAGATCAATCGTGCCGTTGTACCCGGAGAGTACGCCAATCAGCGAGATGCGACCGCCAAAGCGCGTAGCCCTGGTCGTTAAATTCAACGTTGCGGGTCCGGTCACGTCAACCGCAAGATCTACACCCTGGCCGTTAGTCAGTTTCAGCACTTCATCGGCCCATTCTGGCGTCTTTCTGTAGTTGATAGTCTCATCGGCGCCCAGTTCGCGGGCACGAGCCAGTTTTTCATCAGAACTGGAGGTGATGATAACCCGGCAGCCTGCCAGCTTGGCCATTTGCAGGGCAAAGATGGAGACGCCGCCGGTCCCCTGGAGCAGCACCGTACTTCCTGGGGCCAGCGTACTATGCTCAAACAGCGCAGACCATGCGGTAACCGCGGCACAAGGTAGGGTAGCCGCCTCTTCAAAAGAGAGGCTATCGGGAATGCGGCAAATACCGGATGTTGAGACAATAAAGCGCTCGGTTAAGACGCCATCAACGCCGGGACCTCCCAGAGAAGAAGCTTTCTTCGCCTCTGAATAACTGCCCTCTACCCAGTCTGGCATAAAGCCAATGACGACGCGGTCACCCACCTGATAATCCGTCACGCCTTCACCCACTTCAACAATCACACCGGCTCCATCAGAGACGGGAACGCTATCTTTGGCATGTTCGGTGACGATCAGGTCACGGTAGTTTAAGGAAACTGCCTTAATGGCAATGGCAACTTGTCCTGCGCCTGGTGCGCTGGCCGCGACGGTTTCAAGTTTCAGTGCAGGGCTGGAATGACCGGTTAATTTATAACATTTCATAGATTGACCTTAATTAATCTGATATTCATAAAAAGGGGAGATGAGTTAAAAGTTCTCAAGAACAATTATTCCGATCATCCTATCCTTTTCTATTTTTTATGGGCTTTACGCAAGTTATCTGCATTTATATTACCGAAGCGTTAACCCTGAATAGTCTGAATAACATCACTATCCACTAATTCAGCCACGCGTTTAAGTAATAAATATTGATCGATCACGCCTTTTGTTTCAAATATTGAACGTGCAAACATCGCCTCCCAATATTCGAAGAGTATTAGTTTTGGCATTTTTATAATGATAGCCAGGACTACATTAAATATACCCGTTCCATAACGCAGTAAATCTATTATACTGCCAGGTATTAACCTATCAAGTACGCACAATTTTGAGACTAAGTTACATGAATGATACTGATGAGCTTTCGGATAAAAAAATGCCCCGCCAGCACAACACTCGGCGCACCGGATGTTCTGTTGAGGTCACACTTGGGGTTATTGGCGGATTGTGGAAACCGATAATCCTTTTTCATTTGCTTGATGGGAAACAGCGCTTTAACCAGCTGTGTAAGCTCATTGATACCGCCACTCGCCGTATGATTACTTTACAACTACGCGAACTGGAGGCAGATGGAATCATCAGCCGTACCGTATATGCTGAAGTGCCTCCGAGAGTGGAGTATGAACTCACGCCGCTAGGCGTCTCGTTAAAACCCGTTTTACTTGCGATGCGCGACTGGGGCGACAATTTTCAGTGTACCCGAGTCTCGCCTAAGTAACCTACTTTGGCGAATGGTTGTGTAACGTTGATGTGTTCCCAACCTGCTTTTTGAAGAAAACTGAATAGCGACGGCCCGCTTTTGGCATGAGGCCGCCTGTTATGCAGTAATTGTGTACCAGACATCGACCCGTTGAACTCACAGCGAGAAGCGGACGTTGAGGCACCTGATAAATCGTCTCAGTTTTCAACTTTTCTTACCCTTAATGTCCTGATTAGCAAATCATACAGGCTATCCACAGCTGAAGAACTCTGAGAAGCACGACTTCTGAACAAGGCGACTTCCATCGGTTCAAGGGGTCCCAAAAGATGTTCACTGCCAAGAACTTGCAAGTGGGGGGGTACGCTGCACTGGGTGAGAACGGCAACAGCCAGGCCACTTTCTACTGCTGTAATCTGTCCCGACAGACTGGAGCTGTTATACACCACCTTATATCGCCGACCCTGTAATGCTAATGCATTGATAGCGCTACGCTTAGCAAGGCTCGTGCTTTCATATACCGCAATAGGTAATGGATCTCGCCTCCACACTTCAAATTGCGGAGAACCTACCCACACCATGGGTTCATAAAACAATAACGAGCCCTGGCTGGGATGTTCCCGGGAAACCAGGGCCAAATCGAGATCGCCGCTCTCAACGCGAGGAATGAGTGATGTTGATTGCTCACAGCTCAGTTCGATCTCGACCGATCCAAAGTTAGGCGCAAATCTCTTCAGCGCAGGTGTAAGGTATTTTGCTGCATAATCATCAGGAACCCCCAGACGAATACGCCCTGTTAATTCCTTACCGTGGAATGCTGCCTGCGTTTCAGCATGAAGGTCGAGCATCCTTCGGGCATATCCCAACAGTTTTTGTCCCTCAGAGGTGAGTTGATGCTGCCGAGGACCGCGAAGTAAAAGCTGACATCCTAATGCGGATTCCAGCTTCTTGAGTTGCATGCTGACCGCAGACTGCGAGCGATGAACCTCAGGTGCCGCTGCCGAAAGCGACCCCGCGTCTACTACCGCAACAAAACATTTGAGCCAGTCCATCTGGAGGTCTTGATAATGCACCGTTGATCCTTGTATTCGATAATCAAATATTAACATCAATTATTATGCGTTTTTAGTGATTTCACAACGCTGTCATAGTGGCGCTCTGTTTAACATGACTGAGAGGAAGAGCATGAGGCCCCAGATGACGTATCACGAATCTGATTTATCTCAACTAAATCATTCGCTTGTATGGGCTGGTTTTCGGCAACTTATCCCGGTGTCACTTTTTGTCGCTGTTTTTGGTGCTGCCTTTGGCCTGGCTGCATCGCAGAAAGGACTGGACCAGATAACCGCAACAATGATGAGTTTGCTGGTTTTTGCCGGTTATGCGCAATTCGCTACGTTAGAGCTTTGGACGTCTCATGTTCCTGTATTAACGCTAATAGCCACCGTCTTTGCCATTAATGCCCGGCATCTGTTGATGGGAGCAACTTTATACCCGTGGCTGCGCTCTTTAACACCCGCTAAACGCTACGGAATCATGATGGTTGCATCCGATGCTAATTGGGCTATGTCCATCCAGGCATTCGGCAGGGGAAAAGCAGGACTTGGATTGCTCTTTGGCGGCGGTCTTGCGTTATGGCTTTTTTGGGTTGCAGGGACTCTGGTAGGGCTTTATTTCGGTAATGCTATACATGAGCCTAAACGCTATGGACTCGACATGGTCATGGGATGTTTTCTCCTTTCCATGGTGTTCGAAGGAGAAAGAAATCTAAGGATGCTTTGTATCTGGGCCGTAGCGGCCGGGGCTTCGCTGATAGCGTATAAAGGGTTACCAGAAAATAGCCACGTGATCGCCGGAGCCCTCGCCGGAGGCATCGCTGGAATCATCATGAGAGATAAAAAATGAGTATTGAGACGGTAGGTTTTGGGCCTCTGATTATTATCATTATTATGGCCCTGGTCACTCTTGCTACCCGATGGGGGGGCGTCTGGGTTATGTCTTTTGTTCCTTTTAATAACAGAATAAAAGCCTTTATTCAGGGCATGTCAGGCTCCGTTCTCGTTGCGATTTTAGCCCCCGTGGCTCTTACCGGCGACAAAGGTGCTCAGATGGCATTATTGACCACCGCTATTTTAATGCTGGTTTTTAAAAAACCTTTGCTTGCGATCGCTTTTGGAATTGTCGTTTCAGCGCTGGTCAGGTTTTGTTAAACCGTTCTAACGAATGTTTTCCTGACTGACTTCATTACGGTAAGGTCCGCTTTTGGCACCAGGCTGAAGGTTCAAATGACAAGAATACCTAGATTTCAAGTGCAGCCAGGATGACGGTTTCCATTTTCGCAGGGGTAGTGAACGGAGCAAAACGCTTTAGCGGCTTGCCATCGCGTCCGATAAGGAATTTTGTGAAGTTCCATTTTATCCGTCCCCCCAGTATGCCGGGCAATTCATCTTTTAGATAACGAAATACCGGATGCGTAGCGGCACCGTTAACCTCCACTTTTTCAAACATCGGGAAGCTTACACCGTAGTTGACGTGGCAGGTCTGCGCGATTTCGTCGGCGTTGCCGGGTTCCTGCTTACCGAACTGGTTGCAGGGGAAGCCAAGGACCATCAGTCCCTGGGCTGCGTACTTTTTGTAAAGCGCTTCCAGACCTGCGTATTGTGGCGTGAAGCCACAATGGCTGGCGGTATTTACCACCAGAACCAGCTTGCCAGCATAGTCAGCCATAGGGATGCGCTGACCGTACAGGCTGGTGGCTGTCAGTTGATAAAAGGTGGTCATAGCGAACTCCTCAGAGCGGGACCTGTTAGACATCGGCATAGCCATACAGCACGGTGCTGCTGGGGCAAGTGAGAAGCGGAGGTGAGTCCGCTCGGTTTAGTGCTGTCAGATTCCGTCCCTAATGCTCCAAATCTTCGCGAGTGGGTCCTTGAAAGTAAAGGGTACTAATATGGCAACTACGCGGTTGAGTCAGCGCAAAACGAATTGTTTCCCAGACAGAACGCCCATTCATTAGATGCTCTCCCATTCTGGATTGAGTGTCGACAAGAGGATCTAACCCGGTCAATTCAAAATCCGGTGGGTATAACCCGGTTACCCGTATATTTTCTTTGGATAACTGTTTCGACAGTTTAGTTGTAAAACCACTCATCCCGTGTTTACTGGCAAAAAAAGCGGGATGGGCAATTGAATCCGTAAAATTCGGAATGCCGCATACTGATATAATCGAGACGATGTCAGCACTGTCTGAACGCCTTAATCCTGGAAGTAATGCCTGTGTGAGTAGAATTGAACCTGTCAGGCCTGAGCTGACGGTGTTGAAGATTTCTGAGTCCAGATGTTCATCTATGGTCCCTGACAACCACTGAGCAGCATTGAGGATTAGAATGTCGATGGACCCGTCTATATCTAAAAGTTGTGAAGCAAACTGAGAAATAGATTCAGTCTGGGTTAAATCACACAGATACCCTGTTGCAACACCACCTTCAGTGGCGATGATGCTGCAGGTTTTTTGAATATCCTCAACCCGCCGGGCAGAAAAATCCACGTTGACGCCTTCTCGTGCCAACCAAACGCACAACGCCTGACCAAATCCTCCGCCGCCGCCGGTGATAACGGCTCTTTTGCCTTTCAACATAACGATGCTTCCCTTTCGTGATGAGTTTGTGTCGCTGGATATATAGCATGGTGATACGGGGTCACATCTTCCCGTTAGTGCCATTTACGCGGGACATAAATAGCGGTTTGCATACGTTTTATCGCTCTCAAAAAGGGCGCAAATCAGATTTAAGCAAAATGCATACTGACGGGGAGGAGGCATGAAGGGGGCTCATCCTGGTCGTTGCTTTCAACCAGTCCTGCGAATGGTGCCAGGCGTCGGGCATGTAAATGACTGAATTCGATATTTACAATCAGCTGGATAGCATTTAATCACAGCTTCATGTTCCGCGTGATGTGGGTAACATGCGGGGCAAAAAGAGTCATCCCACCCGGTGGTTATTTTCCGCCGGGTGGGACATCAATCCAGATTAAAATACCGACAGCCCCAATCCTTGTTTTACTTCTCTTAGCGTTTGCTGCGTGATGTCGTAGACCCGCTCGCTTCCTTTTTTAAGCATCGCCATCAGCATACCTTTATCCTGAATATAGGTTGCCCGACGCTCACGCATTGGCGCGATGAGTTCTTGCAGGCACATCTCCAGCTCATTTTTACATGCCCGATCACCCAATCCTCCTTGCTGATAATGCGCTTTCATTTCTGCGACTTTGGCCTTGTCCGGATGAAAAGCATCCAGATAGGTGAACACAACATTGCCCTCAATTTGCCCCGGATCGGATACTTTTAGGTGGCTAGGATCTGTGTACATTGCGCCGACGGCGCGATGGATAGTCTCTTCACTTGCCGACAGGAGCAGCGTATTGCCAAGTGATTTCGACATCTTGGCGTTGCCGTCAATACCCGGAAGACGGCTGGTTTCGCTTAACATAGCTTTACAATGATGCAAAACGGGGGCCGGTAACAGGCTATTCATCTTGTGTACGATTTCATTAGTTTGCTCGATCATCGGCAACTGATCGTCGCCGACGGGTACCAGGCTGGCTTTGAACGCCGTAATATCTGCTGCCTGGCTGATCGGGTAAACCAGGAAACCGACCGGCAGCGAACGGGCGAAACCTTTTTGCGCAATTTCATTTTTGACCGTTGGGTTACGCTCGACGCGAGCCACAGTAACGATATTCATATACAGTGCGGTGAGTTCGGCAAGGGCAGGTAGTGCCGATTGTAAACAAAAGGTGGTGAGTGAGGGATCAATACCTGCAGCGAGATAATCGGCCAGCACTTCGGGTATGTTATCTTGGATCTTTTGTGGATTGCTGCCGTTATCGGTCAGACCTTGCAGGTCTGCGACCAGAACAAACTGCTGATAATCGTGTTGCAGTATCGCGCGTTGGCGCAGGGAACCTACATAGTGGCCAAGATGCAATGGCCCAGTAGGACGGTCGCCGGTAAGGATGATGGATTTGTTGTACATAGAAGACTCCTTAAGCATAAAACCGAAAGGGGTCTCAAAATGCAAATAACCGCCTTTCGGCGGTTATTTAAAAATGGATAAACACATTCTGACCGCCTTTAAGAAGGCAGCCACCAACGCTGGTGATTAAAACCGTTGCAATCGTGTTTTATATTCATCTGATCAACATATCACTGCCAGGCGCTGAGGTAAAGTAATGCTCTGCCCGGTCGGGGTGGGCAACATCATTTTGGCTTTACGGGTAGGGTACCCATTGTTATGTTTGGAAATCCCTTTGTAATCATGGCGATAACTCTCGACAAGGAAGTACAATGCATAAAGAAGTTCCTGTGAAACTCGATCTAGCAGCATTGCAAAGTAGTGGGCCATTGCTGTGGGAGAAAAAGTTGCGTCCAGGTGACGTTTTGTTAGTTTGTGGAAACAGTCCATTCAGTTCACTAATTGTGAAAGCGAGCGGCGGACCATACTCTCATGCCGCTATCTGGATTCATGATGGTGATTCAGGCATTGAAAGTCTATATCTTGCCGAATCGGATACATCGGGTGTTGGATTTACTTTTTTATTGCCAATGCGTCTGTATCCTGGGGGGCATTCCACTGCTGAAAAGGTTATTTGCATCCCCGAAAATCCGAGAGAATGGATTTTATTGCGCCATCCTGAATGCGAAAACATTGATCTCTCCAGGATGATTCAGGCTTCGAAAGACCTACAAGAAAATGATTTTTATAAAAGCTACTCTGCTGTACCAAGACTTCTTGAGGCCATAACGCTACCAGATTTTCCACATTTACTGGCAAAACATGTTGCGCAAGCAATCGAGTCCTGCCGTTTTGATAAAGGAACGCGGGGCGCATTTTGTTCTGAGCTTGTCGCTACATTTTTTTCCAGACTCGGTCTGGAACTGTTTACCGATGGACGTGATCCGCAGACCGTTTCGCCAAATGATTTTTTATTGCCAGAATGCCGATTAACCGTGGTTACGGATGCGTTTGTCGATGCTGGTAGTCTGCTGCCGGGAACCTATGGCTACGGAACGCCTTATCAAAAACGGAGTAAAGATCCTTTTTTGCGTACGATGATAAGCAATCGCGACGTCTACGATAAAATCGCCGCAAGTATGAAGGGTGCAGAGAGCGCTCAGCAAGAAGCAAGTGCCTGGATTATTGCACAGCACATTAAGAATGCCAGTGCTATGGAGCACCAGTTTGCTGAGCAGATTGCGCTGGCAGAACGGTGGCATGAGAATGAACACGTCGTGAAATTACAGCATTATGCGATAATGTTTAAATATAGCCACCGACTGCTACAAAATTTATATGAACTTAATCATCACTATTGGTTCGGAGATAATCCCCTTATCGACATTGCTGCCTGGAATCAGGCGAGTGCAACGCTTCAATTTAGCGCCAGCCAGATGCTATATTGTGCCCAGCGTGCACTAATTAGAAACACGGCACTTTCAGGTCTGCGCAGAATAAGAAGCATACACAAAGTTTCACCGCCTGGCCGAATACAGTTAGTTAAATTTAGACGCTTACGTGCTAATAATTTGAAACTTTGGTGCCAGTATAAAAAAGACAGTTACGCCAGTCTTGACTCCTGTATAAAATTCTCTTCTGCAGGTGTGCCAGGTGAGCAGGCAACTGCCTATATTCAGGATGTAATCCAGAAAACTCACCAGTCACTTATTGATGAATATACCCATTAATGGGGGTACTTCCTCGGGTGAGATATTTCAGGAAGTACCCGACTGGGCTTGCGCACCGCTTTTTAGCTCGCTTCCAGCATACCAAAGCTCACTATTCGCGAACGCCCCAGCTCTTTTGCACGATACAGCGCGACATCCGCGGCACGTAACAGGTTATCGCTCTGGGCGTGCTGCGGGTAGCTGGCGACACCAATAGAAACATCAACGTGACCGATATCAGAGACGCCAAAGCTGAGCGTCAACTCGCGTACGCCGTTATAAATGTCCGTCGCAAAACGATTGGCCGCTTCTTCATCCATACCGGCAAGTAGAACCAAAAACTCTTCACCACCGTAGCGGAAGGCCATTCCGTGGTCGTGAACAACGCGCTGAATAATTGCAGCGATACTTTTTATCACACCATCACCTGCCTCATGACCAAAACGGTCGTTGATGCTTTTGAAGTGATCGATATCGATCATCAGGCAACTGATCGGTTCCTGGTTGTGGACAGCCTGACTCATCTGGGTACGCAGAGTGTCTTCAAGGTGATGGCGATTGCGCAGGCCGGTCAGTGGGTCATAAAGCGCTTTTTCCAGTAGTGCATCGCGCAGACGTTGGTTGGCCAATGCCAGTCCAAGTGCCTCGGCCAGCAGCTCCAGATAAGCACGGGAAGGGGCAGAATTGTCGCTGAGATTCTGGAATGAGAGCAGGCCGATGGCTTCACCCTGGGCGATCAACGGTACGCACAGGGTATGATCCTGACACGACTCAGGCAGGTGGTAGCAGGCGATATCCGGCTCACCTTGCACGGGAGGATGACTTTGCCCACGGCGCACAGCCCAGCATTCATCCGGATGGAAAGGGTCTGCTTTGCCCTGCGGCGAGAGCCACTCGGCGGCACAGCGCATGTGCCAGGCTTCCCGATCAAGAATGTAGAGCCGTCCGGCAACGCCTGGGGCAATGTTCGGGGCAAAAAGCTGCGCGACATTGATAACATCGGCAAAGTTTTCGCAGCCCTGTAAACGCTGGGTCATACGAGCCAACAGTTCGCGGATTGCCCAGTCGGCATCCCGCTCTTTCTCCAGCCGCTGCCGCGCAAGTCCGTTCTCGCGAAAAATGCGAATGGCTTGCGCCATATCGCCAATCTCATCAATCTGATTAAAGTTAGGTGTTTCTACGGCATAATCCTGCGATGCGAGGCGGTGAACCACGTCGCTGAGACGCACAACCGGACGCAGTACGCGGCGTTTCAAAATAAAACCGAGGACAAACAAAAACAGCAGCGCGGTTAATCCGACCATGACTTCAGAGAGCGTACGCAGTATGCGGGATGTCCTGGTGGCATCGTCAATGCTGTTACGTACACGGTTATCGAGCAACTGCCGGAAATGATCTATCCTCACCTGTGCCCGTTCCAGCTCCTGTTCATAGGCTTTGCCGTAGAGCAGCGCGATAGCCTGTGACGTTTCTCCGCGGGCCATACTGGCGAGCGCCGTTGCTTGCTCTTCCTGTAGCGCATCGACAATTTGTAATCCTTCATGCAGCAGCGCCAGTTCTTCACCTGTCGCACCGACGTCTTTTAATTTTGTTAACCGCAGCTCAACCGCTTTTAGCGACGACGCCTTCTGACGATAGGCGTTCAGCGCCTCTGGATCTTTAGCGATCACGTACTCGCGAGCTAAATCGGACAATGACCAGGCATCGAGCTCTACCTCTTCGGTTAGCTGATCAAATTTATACCGCTGCTCTACCACCTGACGTTCAGTATTGTCTGCTCCGGATGCCATCAGCATAACAACGCCGGAGGCAATGGTCAGGCATACCGTCGCACTGTAAGCCCAGTTGGTGATTGTGGCTATTCGCACTTTTTCGTTCCTTCTGCGACGATTAATGAATAAGCATGATTGAAATTATAGGAAACGTATGATTTTGCGTGAAAACAAAAGGCGACCCGAGGCCGCCCCTTGTTATCGTCATGCCATCATAAATCTGGAGGGGTTTTTCCTTCTTCCATGAACGCTTCATCGATACCTTCTACGTTGCCTTCATGATCACGTCCGGAGAACAGATTCCAACTGGCCAAAAATAGTGCGGCGATCAACGGGCCAATCACAAAACCGTTGATACCGTATATCTCCATCCCACCGAGAGTGGTAATCAATATCAGGTAGTCCGGCATTTTGGTGTCTTTTCCTACCAGTAACGGGCGCAGGATATTGTCCACCAGTCCGACAATAATGACGAAAAATCCGACAATAAACAGCCCTTGCCACAGCTGGTGGGTGGCGAAGAGGAAAATGGCGGCGGGGACCCAGACTATTGCCGAGCCAACCGCGGGCACCAGCGAGAGAAATGCCATTAGTGCGCCCCACAAAATGCTGCCGTCGATGTCGACAATGGCGAAAGCAATGCCGCCAAGCGTGCCCTGTACGACAGCGACAACCGCCGTGCCTTTGACTGTCGCCCGTGTGACACCCACGAATTTGGCAAACAAGTGCTGCTTGGCAAAATCGGACAGCGGTAAGGAATCCAGAATCTGACGCACCAGATACGGTCCATCTTTCAGCAGGAAAAATAGCAGGTACAGCATGATGCCAAAGCTGATGGCGAAGCCAAAGGTTCCTTTACCAATCAGGAAAGCACTGCCTGCGAGGTACTGCCCGCCCTGCAGCGCAATGTCGGAGAGTTTTTTCTGGATCTGCGCGACATCATCCAGATTGTGTTCTGCGAGGAACCCTCTGGCCCAGTCAGGAAGATAAGAAAGAATAGAACTGACCACTTCCGGAAACTGTGTATTGTTTTGCTGCAACTTGGTGTAAACCACATTCAGTTCGATTGCCAACGATGACAGAATCACCATCAGAGGAATAAAAACAATCAAACAGATAATCCCGATAGTGATTAACGATGCCAGACCGTTACGTTCGCCAAGCGCACTGCGCAGTTTGTTTTTCACCGGGTTAAAGATAGTCGTCAGAATTGCAGCCCACAAGATTGCGGAGAAGTAGGGGGACAACACGTCGAAAAACGCCCAGGTCACGAGGGCAAGAATGAAAATGAAGAAACCTTTGGTCAGTCCGTTAAATCGCATTAGTGAATCCTGTAACTGAGAAGCAGTCTCGACTATAGAACTGTTCAGCAGAATTACCAACTGTGGATGTTGATTCCAGCTTAACGCCGCCTTGATGATCAAACAGTGAACTCAGAGCAAAAAATTGCCCCGTGTTCCTGTCTCTGTCAGGGGTGAGCGAATGAACTATCTACGCGTCGAGAAATGGGGCAATGTGTCTGGAAAGCCAAAATTTATCCGTTGTCGATTCAAACAAACCACAGCAATTGTCTCGTTTCACACAGCCAGTACAGGCTATATTCCAGCTATTTTTAAAATCACTGATACTCTGCTTACAATATGTATAGGTATCAGGATTCACGAGGCAAAGAGGGAGATTAAAAACACGTACGTCAATCCCATATAGCTGAAAAATTTCAATTGCAGCTGAAAGCTTGTCTTTATAATCCCATGGATCGATAAATACTGTTTCCCGATTCAGCTTTGCATAACCCATATTTTCCATGCCCATCAGGGCGACATGTTTTACGAAGAAAAGATTACGCGAGATATACTCGGCTAGTGCTTTCAGATAGGGTACGGTTGCCTTGTTTAATACGACGCGTAGTTCGATACTGATCCCCTGTTTGTAACAGTTCAGAAGCCCTTCAATCGTTTGATTAAAAGCGCCGTCGGACTGAACTACGTAGTCATGTATTTCAGATACATGACCAAAAAGAGGGATCCCCACGAGCAACTGATGCCTCCCCGCTCGAGCCAGACGTGCGGTGTAGTATTCATCAGAGAGATATCGTCCATTTGTCAGGAGATGGATTAGGGTTTGGGGCATTTTTACTGAAATACCATCTACAATGCGCAGTAACCCGTCGTCGAGCATTGTTGGCTCACCACCGGTAATACAGAGAGATGAGGGAGCGTGCTCATTATCAATCAGGGCGAGCGTCTGCAGGATCCGTTGTTCAATAGCGCCATGATTAACCTGTGATTGTGGTTTAGGTGGCTGCGGGCACATTATACAAAGATTGTTGCACGCTTCGGTCACTAAGAACGCGTTGTTTTGTGAAGATGCCCGGAAGTAGCGATGAATCCTCCCTCGCTCGCTAACGGAGATAATATCTCCCTGGCTAAATACGACATCGGCCGCAACAACAATGACTGGAATTGTTTTCTGCAATTTAATCATATTCAGACGGGAGTCGTGGTTTGTACATATTACCGCGCTGACAAGGTCTAATGACGGCAGAGAGTCTTGTTGGTTTGGTGGTAGGTAGAGAATAGTATCGGCCTGGTTTATCTGAAAATCGGTTACAACCTTACCGAAAAGCGGGGCGTTTAAGTGCAGCGTGTTCTCTGCCTGCACAGAAAGAAAGAGTGTATCTTTTGCGTACGGTGTATTCATTTCATGCCCCACTGCATCAACAGACGACGTGTGTCGTCATCGCCCTCGGTGAATTTTTTGATAACCATCGCGATAATTCCTTTGTTTTTCAAACAGAAATCATCTTTTCCAGGATGTCCATATACCGAACCCGTTACCTGATATCTGCGAATTGGGTCTGCGCCGCAATAAGGTGCGAATGCGCAATCTGAACAGACAGGTAAGCAATCATTCACACCAGAGGCAGCTAATTCTTGCATTACAGGGCCAAAGAAGAGTTCTTCACGGCTACTTTCGAAAATATTGCCCATTCTGAAGTGTTGGTCACCCATTTCAGCCATCATGCGGCTTTCATCACTGGGGTAGATATTCCCGTCGTAGTTATACAACGTGACGCCAAAACCAGAACCACAGGGAGACTGAAGATCGACAAAGCCGGTTGCCCACGGGGTCATGAGCTTTTTCATTATCAGGCTGGCATAGGATTCACGAAAGGGAATACCCTGACGATTGAGGTGAATAATATAATCGAGACACGTTTCATAAAATGCCAAAAATTGAGCGGTGCTGTAGCCAATTTTGTGAAAATATTTATGGGCAAAACCATATGGGTTAAGTTCCCGAATAAAGATACTGCGAAACCCATGCTTCACATATTCATCAATAATCGCATGCGGCATTTCGAGGCTTTGCCGGGTTGTCGTCATTAATGCGCTGACCTTGTCAAAAGCATTTTGCTGTTTAATTTTACCCAGTGTTGAGATCAGCGCATTCCAGGCGCCTGTGTTTGCATATCTACGATTCGCATCATGCAACTCTTGTGGGCCATCCAGTGACGTACTGATTGAGAAATCATGCGTAATGAGAAATTCAAGATCGCTATCGTTCAGCTCGCACAGGTTAGTACAAACGACAAACTGAATATCCTTCTGTGTATTTTTCTGTTTAACCAGTGCGACAGCCTGCCTGATAAGTGGCATATTGAGTGTGGACTCACCACCCTGAAATTCCAGCGTTAACTTATCTGCTGGCATCGACAAAAATAGTTCGATGCTCTTTTCCATCACTGCAGGGCTCATGTCATAGCGCGCCTGATCTGACTGGCAACTTTTACGTGATGCCTGGCAGTATACACACGAGTTATTACAGCGTACGGTCAAAACAAAAATATGCAATTGAGAGAAGTTCTCGATAAACGCTTTTTTCGTTCGATAGCGTGAGGCTAATAATGCAATATTTCCCGTGTCATTATGCTCGCAGACAATGTGCCTGGCTTTCAGTTCATACCAAAGCGACTCATCTTCAATTTTTTCTTTATTTGTTAGCGCGATAAGTTGTTCGGGTTGCAGACAAATCCACTCACCATAATCTGTCGACAGGAAATAGCATCCATTGTCCAGCAAACTAAAGCGGAATGGCAGAAGACGATATGACTCGTGGGAGAATTTCTCGGGAAGCTGGAATTTAACGCTCATTATTCATGATATCCTGTATGCTTAACTCAAGGATGTTATTGAGGAAGGCGTTTATAATCTGCGAGCGTTCTTCGTCATACTCCTGTTTCACATTCATTATGAGCAACATTTCCTCTCCGGCAACAGACTCAACACGCATAAAGTCAGAAAACTGCTGCGTCATATCAGCAACAGCTTCCAGGGAATAAAACTCAGGGTCTAATGTAATCTTCATGGAATCATACTGCCGACGTAATGATATTTAGAGTGTCATTGTGGGACTTGTTGTTAATAAGTGCTGTTGCCGGAGCGAAAGCTTTTTTTACAATTTCTTCATGTAAAACAGATGTTTCTTGATAAATTATCTGGCGCATCTGGTTTTCGGTAAGGGATTGTAAAAATTGCCTGATTCCAGCATCTATATGCTGATTGTTGTGATCCTCATTTTTGCTGTAAAAACAGATCCCAGTTGTGTTATTAGCGACTTTCACAACATGGATATAATAATTATCTGTAAAAGCATAACAAGTCTTCATTATCGCTTCACGACTGTAAATTTCTTTATCCAGTGATAGCAGAAAGAAGTCACCTAACGCATTGGTACCTTGCACAACATTTTCCATCATCATTACCTTTAGGTTGGCCAGCGTTGCTGCTGGCCGTGAGTATTAGCACGTTGAGCCTGGTGTGCAGGAATAGTGGCTGGAATGGCTGGCATGACTGGAGTGGCTGTAATGCGCAGCGAAGGCTTGCCCATCAAGAGATGGCTTCGCCAGGATGATGGCGGTATTGGTTTGTTGTGCCGTATGGTTAACTACGGTTTGCATTTGCGTTGTCGAAACCGGGGCTCCGCTACTGCTGGATGCCATTGCTGGTGCACTCACACCTGCCATAACCCCGGCAACTATACCTGCGACAATAGGTGTAATGTTTTTATTTGAAAGTTCGTTAACGGAACCTTTTGCTACTTTCGGCAAAACCTTCATTTTTAATCCTTACCAAAGGTGAGTTGATAACGGCGTTGTTATCTTTAACATAATAAACCGCTGCTACATTTGGTTCGCGAGTTATATTTNTTAAATATTTGATTTGAATCATTAGAAAATAAACTACTGAGCTAATGTAAATAAGTTGGTATTAGGGGGATTTAACCATGGTTAGGCATTTAGATAAAATGTGTACACAGATATGTTACACTGAATTAATGTCTACATTAACGCCATGCTGTGATAGATGATTAAGCTGTGTTAATTTCTTATCCTGGCTATTGATTATATCTCTCTCAGTTTTCTCAATGTGCTGGTCACGGATAATTCAAACTCCAAAGCCATGTCATCTGACATAATAGATTGTATTTCCTCAAAGTCATCCCGGTGCATAGTGAGTATTGACCTGATGGAAAGATCTGGGTGAGCAGCATGCAGATTAAAAGCATAATCAATTACCTTGTTGGTTTTTAGGTGAATTGACTTGTTTTCATCATAACTAACGAAATTAATTGGGTTTTCTTTTTTATAAGCCGGTGGTTCAATGGATGAGAGTTCATGCGTTTCTTGAGACTTTGGCGGGAATGGTTTGCTCTGGTTGAACACCCAACTAAAAATATACAGGCTGATTATTATCGGTAGTACAGGGGTGACAAACACGGATGTGGAAAGACTTGTGTTGTTATGTAAGAAGTAGGCAAACGTATCGCTTACAGATATCGCTTTGTTTATGGAAAGATCCAATGCCAGTAGGTATAGTACAAAAACGGCTGCAGCATAACACCATAGGAATGCTTGCCAGAATGCCATGTCTTTGAAGTAATTAGTTGCCCATTTATATTTAAAATACAGCATGCCGATACTAATGATAATGACAGATAACACAGTCGTGCCATTATAACCTTCGGTGTAGAGTGCACCGGGTGAAATAATGCCGAAAAGGCATATAAGCCCCAATACTAGCTGTTTTATTGTAGACATGACTATGGCCGAAGAACAATGGATGGTTAATGATAATTATTTGTTCCAGATATGCAAATGGAAAATATGTGTATTAATGTACACATTGACTTGAGTCTCACGATTCATACCGTATATTTAATAACGGTTCTGTAAAAGAACAGCATGGTATTTATCATATGCTCAACATTATCTCATCGAAAGTAGACAATTTCCAATGCCACCGCATTGGGTTGATTATCGTCCTTTCATGAAGCGAGTTGATTCGCCAGCCGGTTGAAAATTCGTTATGATCCACCCCCACTTTTTAGTCTGGTTGTCTGATGTCTACGATTCTCGACTCCTTTGTTGCTCCGCCGTGCCATGACGAAATAGAGATCCTTTACCAGGATGAACATCTGCTGCTTATCAATAAACCCAGTGGGTTACTGAGTCTGTCGGGGAAAAATCCGCAAAATCTCGACTCAGTGCACTATCGCCTGGTACAGATATACCCGGGCTGCACGCTGGTGCACCGGCTTGATTTCGGTACTTCAGGTCTGATGGTCGTTGCACGCAATAAAGCAATCAATGCTGCGCTCTGTCAGCAGTTCAGCCAACGCTCGGTGACTAAGGTGTACAGCGCATTGTTATGTGGACACCTTAAACAGGATGAAGGTGTGATTGATGCTGCCATTGCCAAAGATCCTGCACTGTTTCCGTTGATGTCGATTAGTGCAATTAGCGGTAAGCCTGCGCGCTCCCGTTTTCGGGTGATTGAGCGCTTCAATCAACGACTGAAGGATGGAAGGTCACTGCCCCTGACGCGGGTGCAACTGATGCCGGAGACCGGACGAACCCATCAGCTACGTCTTCACTGTCAGCATTTGGGTCATCCGATCTGGGGCTGTGATCTTTATGGTGGCCGCGAGTGGCCTGGCACGGAGCAGACGTCACGGCTGATGTTACACGCTAGCGAATTGCGCCTGGTACATCCCATCAGCAAAGAACAAATCAATATCTGCCATGCCAGCCCATTTTAACCCGGCGGCTATTACGGTGTTATCTTGCTGCACGTTGCAGAATGACGGCTGACGGCTGGCGTTGCAGAAAACGCATCCGCAGCATCATCAACACCGCGGCAGAGGTCAGGCCAATAATAAAGCCCATCCAGAAGCCCGCTGGCCCCATGCGGTCGACGACCAGATCGGTGAGCGCAAGAATATATCCACTTGGCAAACCCAGCACCCAGTACGCCGTGAAGGTGATAAAGAAAATGGAACGCGTATCTTTATAACCACGCAGGATCCCGCTGCCAATAACCTGAATTGAGTCCGAAATCTGGTACACGGCAGCCAGTAACATCAGCTGTGCAGCCAGTGTGACAACTTCAGGATTATTGTTGTAGAGCAGGGCGATGTGCTCGCGCAATGTGACGGTGAAAATGGCGGTCATCATCGCCATACATACGCCGACACCTAAACCTGTTCTGGCTGCGGTCTGTGCATCCAGCGTTGATCCCTGACCCAGGCGGTATCCCACACGAATGGTGACGGCAGCAGCCAAAGACATCGGCAAGACAAACATTAATGAGCTGAAGTTCAGCGCGATTTGGTGTCCGGCGACGTCGACAATCCCCAGAGGGGAGACCAACAGCGCCACCACGGCAAACAGCGTGACTTCAAAAAATAATGCCAGCGCAATGGGCAAACCCAACTGCACCAGGCGTTTCATCACTACGGTGTCAGGTTTCTGGAAGCCACTGACATTACGGATGTCGCGCATTGATCGGGCGCGTTTTACGTAAGAAAGCATGGCGGCAAACATCACCCAATATACCGCCGCCGTTGCCACACCACAGCCTACGCCGCCCAGTTCTGGCATACCTAAATGGCCATAGATGAAAACATAGTTAACCGGAATGTTCACCAGCAGGCCGAGAAAACCCATTACCATTGCCGGTTTGGTCTTGGCCAGACCTTCGCACTGGTTACGGGCAACCTGGAAGAATAAATATCCGGGCGCACCCCATAGCAGCGCACGCAGATAGCCAACGGCTTTGTCGGCCAGCGCAGGATCAATGTTATGCATAGAGCGGATAATGTGTCCCGCATTCCAAAGCACAATCATAATCAGAACGGATACCATCCCCGCCAGCCAGAAACCCTGACGTATTTGATGAGCAATTCGATCGCGGCGTCCGGAACCGTTAAGTTGCGCAATCACTGGCGTCAGCGCCAGCAACAGTCCGTGGCCAAACAAAATTGCGGGTAGCCAGATGGACGTACCAATAGCAACGGCAGCCATGTCCGTCGCGCTGTATCCGCCGGCCATCACGGTATCGACGAACCCCATTGCGGTTTGAGCGATTTGCGCAAGAATCACCGGAATTGCCAGAGCTAATAACTGACGCGCTTCACTTACATACTTTTGCACGTGTACACCACTATATTGTTGTTATTTGAGAGACTAAAAAAGCCGCCTTATATGGCAGCAAGGAGAAAATGCAGGGGAAATTTCAGTCTATTGTAGCGAGGAATCCGTATTTCTCCAGTGAAAAAATAGGCGGGAGTGGCGCATTGCTGGCAACCTGATTTTCCACCTGCTATTGTGCACAGCAGAGATGTCTTAATTGAGTTCAGGAGTTACAGGTATGTTTACGGGTATTGTGCAGGGCACCGCGAAACTGGTGTCGATTGATGAAAAACCGAATTTTCGCACACATGTAGTGGAGTTACCTGAATACATGTTAGAAGGGCTGGAGACCGGCGCATCGGTGGCACACAACGGTTGTTGTCTGACGGTGACCGAAATTAACGGTAACCAGATAAGCTTCGATCTGATGAAAGAAACGCTGCGTATCACTAATCTGGGGGACCTGAACGTCGGGGATCTGGTCAACGTTGAACGTGCGGCAAAATTCAGCGATGAGATCGGCGGACATCTGATGTCGGGCCATATTATGACTACCGCTGAAGTATCTAAAATTCTGACCTCTGAAAATAATCGTCAGGTGTGGTTTAAAGTTCAGGATCCGTCGCTGATGAAATACATCCTGTACAAAGGATTTATCGGTATTGACGGTATTAGCCTGACGGTAGGTGAGGTAACACCGACACGTTTTTGCGTGCATTTGATTCCGGAAACTCTGGAACGTACAACGCTGGGCAAGAAAAAACTGGGTGCACGAGTCAATATCGAAATTGACCCGCAAACACAGGCCGTTGTTGATACGGTTGAACGTGTACTGACCGCGCGTGAAAGCGCGATGAGTAACGTGACTGGCGAAGCGGGCGTTTAAGTCGGAATAAAAAGCCCCCGCGAGTTCGGGGGCGATGCTGTCTAACGGGGAACGCGGAGCCCGTGTTCAACGCCACGAGAGAACACAACCTGCCACAGCTGAATGTCGCGCGCGCGAAATGCGCCAGCACACGCATTCAGGTAATAACTGAACATCCGTTTAAAACGCTCACTATAGTTGTCGGCAATTTCTGGCCAGGCGGTCATGAAACGCTCATGCCAGGCCATCAGAGTGGTATCGTAATCCGCACCAAAGTTATGCCAGTCTTCCATCACGAAATGTGGCTCGCTGGCGTTAGCAATCTGGCGAACTGACGGTAAACAGCCGTTCGGGAAGATGTACTTATTGATCCACGGATCAACATTATTGTCGGTTTTTTTAGAGCCGATGGTATGCAGCAAAAAAAGACCATCTTGCTTTAAATTGCGGTCAACTACGTCAAAATAGGTGTTGTAGTTTTTCGGTCCCACATGCTCAAACATACCAACGGAAACGATACGGTCGAACCGGTCATTCAGGTCGCGGTAGTCCTGCAGCAAAATCGTGACATCCAACCCTTCACAGCGCGTCTGCGCCATTTTTTGCTGTTCTGCTGAAATCGTCACGCCAGTCACGCTCACCCCGTATTGTGACGCCATGAACTGGGACAAGCCTCCCCAGCCGCAGCCAATATCGAGTACGCGCATACCAGGCTTCAATTGCAATTTCTCGGCAATCATTTTTAGCTTCGCCTGCTGGGCAGATTCCAGGGTATCGGCATCTTTCCAGTAGGCGCAGGAATATTGCATGTAGGGATCAAGCATGCGGGTAAAGAGATCGTTGCCAAGATCGTAGTGTTCTTTGCCAACGACCCAGGCACGTTTTTTGGTTTGTAAATTAAACAGACGGGCCGTTGCGATACGTAGCGTATCTCTGAAGTGGCGGGGGAGTTGGTTTTCAAGACCTGCACGCAGGACTTTGCTAAAAAACATATCCAGCCGATCGCATTCCCACCAGCCGTCCATATAACTTTCACCTAAACCCAACGATCCTTCCTGCAACACGCGTTTGAAAAAGTCGGGGTTTTTAACGCGAATATCTGCCGGTGCCGGGCCATTAATGGTAATGCCTGCACGGCTCAATAACTCATTGGTGATTCGGTACCAGTCATCATCCGGTACGCTGACGTCTTCTATACATGATGAACTCATAGCTTCTCCATCACTGGTCGGTGATCAGAACCTTAAAACAGCGTAGACGCTTTTTTGGGCTTTGTGAGAAATCTCACGGAATTAATCCGCGAATCTATAATCCGACGTAGAACAGAGGAAGGGAGGAACCCTTGCCGAAAAGGCCATCCATGGAAAAACGGGAACCTGCTTGTTCCCGTTACTCTATAAATCTTATCGTTTTATTAACAACCGAAAATCAGTATAGGCCTGAATTTTTGGCTATTCAACCGATAATTGTTAGCGGGCTAACTAAATGCCTGCAACAATGATTAATGTGACTCACCGTGGGCAATTTGCGCGCTCTCATCCGGCAAGGATGTGTTGTCAGTCTGTGACTGCATTTTGTAGCCTAGCGCGGCCAGCAGCACTGTCGTCAGCATAACGCTGGTGGTGGTGAGCAGCGGCGTGCTGATTAGCCACGAAACGACCAGGCTTGCCAGGAAGCATAGTCCCAGTTGCAGCGTGTTCTGCAGCGCAGCGGCACGGCCTGTAGCCTGAGGGAATGGACGCAGCGCCTGGGCGACAACGATAGGGTAGATTGCCCCGTTTGCAATGGCCATCACGCAGAATGGGATCAGGATTTCAGCCAACGCAACGTGATGAATAAAGCCAGTAGCCCAGGTGGCGATAACGCTAATGGCATACAGGATAAGTAACCACGGCAGAAGCTGGCGACCCTGCCATTTTTGCAGTGCCGCACGGCAGCCGTAACCACCGATCAAAAATGCAATAGTTTGCGGGACATAGCTCAGACCAATCACCGCCGGGCTATAGCCCATTTCACTAAGGATAAACGGTGAACCCGTCAGCCATGCGAAGAAGCTCGCGGAACATGCTGCGTAAATCAGTACATTTCCACGGTATGTTTTGGAGCGCAGCAGCGTAGCGAACGTCAGTTTATCCTGGCTATCATCGCGTGCTTTTGCCGTTGGTTTTAAGCGCAGGGCCGGCAACATCAGGAGCAGGGTAATCGCAAAAAGGGTGGCAAAAATGGCCTGCCAGGAAAAATGTACCAGGATCCAACTGCCTAATAACGGTGCAAGTGCAGGAGACAATCCGACCAGCGGCATAATGGTGGCAAAGATGCGGTTTACTTTTTGTGAAGGATAATAATCGGTAACCAGCGCCTGCCAGATAACCGAAGCCGCACAGACACCAACGGCCTGAATAAAGCGCAGCACCAGTAAGCCGGTGGCGTTTTCTACCCACAACATACCCAGGCTGCCCAGCGCGAAGATGGATAAGCCCAGCATCAAAATCGGTTTACGACCATAGTGGTCGGAGAGTGGCCCCCACAAAAGTTGTGCAACGGCAAAACCCGCTAAGAACAAACTAAGGCTGGCACTCACGGCAGAAGCGGGTGTCTGTAAATCGGACTGAATAGCAGCAAAGGCGGGCAAATACATATCCGTTGCCAGAAAACCTAGCACGCTAAGACCTGCCAGCCAGACTAAAAACCCTTTTCCTGGTTGCATTATCGTTTCTCTTTTTAGCAATAGAACATTGCCGCTGAGTGTAGTGAGTGTAATTCTCGCTGTGAAACGCTAATATTTGCTTACTGATTTCAAATTTTTTGCAGGCAGAGCATGTGGTCGGAATATTCACTTGAGGTGGTTGATGCAGTGGCGCGTAACGGTAGCTTTAGTTCCGCTGCTCAGGAGTTGCACCGCGTACCTTCGGCGGTAAGCTACACGGTGCGCCAACTGGAAGAGTGGCTGGCTGTGCCTCTTTTTGAACGCCGTCATCGGGACGTGGAATTAACGCCTGCTGGCGCGTGGTTTTTAAAAGAAGGTCGGTCTGTTATCAAAAAAATGCAGATCACCCGTCAGCAATGTCAACAAATCGCCAATGGCTGGCGAGGACAGCTGGCGATTGCGGTAGATAATATTGTGCGTCCAGAACGGACCCGACAGATGATTGTGGATTTCTACCGCCATTTCGATGATGTGGAACTTCTGGTCTTTCAGGAGGTGTTTAATGGCGTCTGGGACGCGCTGTCGGATGGTCGCGTGGAGTTAGCTATCGGAGCAACGCAGGCCATTCCGGTAGGGGGACGCTATACGTTCCGGGATATGGGAATGCTGAGCTGGAGTTGCGTGGTAGCCAGTCATCATCCGTTGGCGGCGATGCCGGGACCGATCAGTGACGATACGTTGCGCAACTGGCCATCGCTGGTACGCGAAGACACCTCCCGCACACTGCCGAAACGTATTACATGGTTGCTGGACAACCAAAAACGCGTTGTGGTTCCTGACTGGGAATCCTCGGCCACCTGCTTGTCAGCCGGACTCTGTGTCGGGATGGTACCGACGCATTTTGCAAAACCGTGGATCGATAGCGGAAAATGGGTGGCGTTACAGCTGGAAAATCCGTTCCCGGATGCCGCTTGTTGCCTGACCTGGCAGCAGAACGATACGTCGCCTGCACTGAGCTGGTTACTGGACTACCTGGGGGATAGTGAGACGCTGAATAAAGAGTGGCTGCGGGAACCGGATGAGGCTCCCGCACAACTGACTTAACGACGATAATCGCGGAATGGACCGTCGGCAACGGAACGACGTTCTACCAGGCGTGGGTGCACCTCGATAGACTGCGATTCTTCACGTTTATTCACGATTCGGTCTAACAGCATGTTGAAGGCCGTTTCACCCAGTGAATCTTTTGGCTGATGGATGGTTGTCAGCGCAGGGGTGAAGTATCGGGCGTTGCGTACGTTGTCGTAACCGATAACTGAGATATCCTGCGGTACGCGCAGTCCCATCTCGTCTGCGGCACACAGCGCACCCATCGCCATAATATCGCCACCACAGAATACGGCGGTTGGGCGATGCGACTGGGAGAGGATTTGCTGCATAGCGCGGTAGCCGGATTCAGGTTCGAAATCACCCTGGACAATCCAGTTTTCGGGAACTTTAATCAGAGCCTCTTCCATCGCTTTCATGAAGCCAGCCAGGCGGCCTGCGCCGGTATTACGCTCCATGGGACCTGGGATCACGCCGATCTCACGATGACCGCGCTCAATCAGATACCGGCCTGCCATGTAACCACCTTCAAAAGCGTTATCAATGACGGTATCGGTAAAGTCGGCTTTTGCCTCGCCCCAGTCCATGACCACCATTGGAATATGGCGATACTCTTCGAGCATGGAAAGCAGTGATTCCGGGTACTCTGAACACATTACCAACAGGCCATCTACGCGCTTTTGCGCCATCATAGACAGGTAGGCCTGCTGTTTTTCAAGACTGTTCCAGGCGTTGCCCAGAATCAGTGTGTAGCCTTTCTGGAAACAATTCTTCTCAACAGCCTCGATAATTTCGGCGAAATAGGCAGCTTCACTGCTGGTTGCCAACAAACCGATCGATTTGGTGTGATTCACCTTCAGGCTACGTGCAACTGCGCTAGGGGAGTAGTGCAGTTCTTTAATCGCTGCCCAGACAGCGTTGCGCGTTTCTTCTGCGACAAAGCGCGTTTTGTTAATTACGTGTGATACGGTTGTAGTGGAAACGTTTGCTCGCTTCGCTACATCTTTAATAGTTGCCATTACATCTCACTCCAGACCATATCCTAAGCTCCTGAGAATACTCCAGGTAAACGTTTGCCTTCACACACCCTCAACGCAACGTCAGGGTTGCGGCACGCCGGGAAAACGACACGGAACGTCAGGAAGGGGTCAATGGCCGGTACGCTAATCAAGTAAGCGTGGAATTTTGTCTGATCTTAACGAAAAGGGGAAGAGTTAAAAGCAGTTATCAATATAAATCGTGAGAGATTTTTGCTTTCAAGTGTGTAAAAATGCGCAATATCACTTTTTGTGTGGGAATAAAAAGGAGAAAACTTGATGAGCACCGATCTGAAATTTTCGTTAGTGACGACCATAATTGTTCTGGGCCTGATTGTTGCGGGTGGCCTGACTGCAGCACTGCACTGATTTCCCCCGGGGGAGTTCACTCTCCCTCATCCTTTCTGCTTGTCTTTCCCTTCCTATTTTTTGCAAATAAGCAAAAGTCTTTTGCAGTTTTGTTAACTTTATTAATTTTGCGATCAATGTCATGCTTTTGACTCTTATGATGTGTCGTGCCAAGGCTCGACGTTACGGAGTCGATAGATGAAAATAAATTATCCTTTACTGACGCTGGCGATAGGTGCGTTTGGCATTGGAACGACCGAATTCTCTCCCATGGGATTGCTACCCGTCATTGCCAAAGGCGTGGATGTTTCCATTCCGGCCGCAGGGATGTTAATCAGCGCGTATGCGGTAGGCGTGATGGTTGGCGCACCGCTGATGACCTTACTGCTGTCCCATCGTGCGCGTCGCAATGCGCTTATCTTCCTGATGGCCATTTTTACATTGGGTAATGTGCTTTCGGCGATATCTCCGGATTACACGACGCTGATGCTGTCGCGCATTTTGACCAGTCTTAACCACGGGGCATTTTTTGGCCTCGGCTCGGTTGTGGCGGCAAGCGTTGTCCCCAAACATAAACAGGCCAGCGCCGTTGCGACTATGTTTATGGGGCTAACGATCGCGAATATTGGCGGTGTTCCCGCGGCAACCTGGCTTGGGGAAACCATCGGCTGGCGTATGTCCTTTATGGCGACGGCGGGACTAGGCATTATCGCGATGGTCAGTCTGTTCTTCTCGTTACCGAAAGGCGGGGCAGGTGAGCGCCCTGATGTGCGCAAAGAACTGGCTGTATTAATGCGTCCACAAGTGGTGTCAGCTTTACTGACGACCGTTCTGGGGGCCGGAGCGATGTTTACGCTTTATACCTACATCTCACCCGTGCTGCATAGCATTACTCATGCTACGCCGGCGTTTGTCACCGGTATGCTGGTGCTGATTGGCGTTGGGTTCTCTATCGGTAACTATCTGGGCGGTAAACTGGCTGACCGTTCGGTTAACGGTACGCTGAAAGGCTTTTTATTGCTGCTGATGGTTATTATGCTGGCGATACCTTTCCTTGCACGTAATGAGCTGGGTGCGGCCGTGAGTATGGTGGTGTGGGGCGCAGCAACGTTTGCGGTGGTTCCGCCGCTGCAGATGCGTGTGATGCGCGTTGCCAGTGAGGCACCTGGATTGTCATCGTCAGTGAATATTGGCGCGTTTAATCTGGGGAATGCCCTGGGAGCGGCCGCCGGTGGGGCGGTAATTTCCGGAGGGTTGGGCTACAGTTTCGTCCCGGTAATGGGGGCGATTGTGGCGGGACTTGCGCTACTGCTGGTCTTTGTCTCGGCAAGAAAGCAAGCGGAAGAAGTCTGCAACGCAACGAATTAAAAACAAAAACGCAGAAGGGAACCCCTTCTGCGTTGTCATTTTATGCTGCGAAGTTTTTCGCAACAAATTCCCAGTTCACCAGTGCCCAGAAGTGTTCCAGGTAGCCAGGACGGGCATTACGATAATCGATGTAGTAAGCATGTTCCCACACGTCAACGGTCATCAGAGGCGTCGCGTCAGTCGTCAGCGGTGTACCTGCGTTGGAGGTGGATACGATAGCCAGTTTGCCATCCGTTCCTTTTACCAGCCAGGTCCAGCCAGAACCGAAATTCTTGATAGCGGCATCGGTGAATTGTGCTTTGAAGTCTGCAAAGCTGCCAAAGGAGGCGGCAATCGCTTCGGCCAGTTTACCGGTCGGCTCGCCGCCTGCGTTTGGTGCCAGGCAGTTCCAGTAGAACGTGTGGTTCCATACCTGTGCTGCGTTATTGAATACACCACCTTCAGAGCTACGTACGATCTCTTCCAGTGATTTACCTTCAAACGCGGTGCCTTTAATCAGGTTATTCAGATTGGTCACGTAGGTTTGATGGTGTTTGCCATAGTGGTATTCCAGCGTTTCGGCAGAAATGTGCGGTGCTAGAGCATCTTTGGCATACGGTAATGCAGGTAATTCGAACGACATTGCTTCTCTCCTTATTATTTATAGTGAGTACACACAATAGCCTCATTGTGAGTAAGGATAGGGTAGCAAATTGAAAGGTTATGCAAAAGAAGAACTTACCCTACAGCATATTCTGTAGGGTAAGTTTTTAGCGAATTGTTTTCGGCGTCATCACACGGCGAGCGCCCACGTAGTGGCGTTGCCAGTAATCTTCGCTCAGAGAGGTTATTTGAATTTCCTGACCGCTGCGTGGAGACTGGATAAATTTACCATTGCCAACATAGACGCCAACGTGGTCGGCGGTACCGCGACCTTGCGTGCGGAAGAAGACCAGATCACCGTTTTTCAGTTCACCACGTTCAATCGGCGCAGCGTCGCGCAGGTGATACATTTCATTGGCGGTACGCGGGATGCGGAACTTCACCAGATCTTTGTATGCGTAATAAACCAGCCCGCTGCAATCAAAACCGGTTCTGGGTGATGTGCCACCCCAACGGTAAGGTTTACCGATTTGGTTCATCAGGGTAGACATAGCGGTTTTGGTTGCTTTCTGTACTTTTACTTTATGTACATCCGCAACGGCTGTTGGTGCAGTCGTCTTCACTTTTACACAACGTGGCTTATGACCTTTGCGCGGGGTACATTTTTCAGTCCAGGTGACGGCAGGGGTTTGTATTGCCGCTGTTTTACTGCGACGGTTTGCTGTTTTCGTCGATTTTGCCGGAGTTGCTGTGCGTTTTTTGGAAGAGGAAGCCGTTTTCGTACTGGTTTTACTGGTGTTTTTTGTCGCCGTTTTCTTGTTGGTTTTTGTTGCTTTCTGGCTGGTTGTTGCGCTTTTCTTTTTATCTACCGTCTTGACGGTGTGGGAAGCGGTAGGTGTCGTCCTGGCCTGCTTGGAAGCATGAGCCATAGGCGTAAAAGGCAGTGTGGTAAAAAGTAAAGCACAGAGCGTGATCGAGATTCGGTTTATCCGCGCCACTGAGCAGTCCTCTGGTAAGGCAGGTCTATCGTGCCTGCGTGTGATTTTCAAAACTTGACGATTCTAATCTATAGAAAGAGGGAAAGTTAATAGCTTTTTTCGTTTAAAACTACGTTTCGTAACCGACCGCAAAAAAAAACAGCAATTCAAGGCGTAATTGGTGAACAGATAATCAAATCCCCATGCTTTACGCGGATAAGTGAGATTGTGAATGCAACTTTTAACGACAGGCGATAAAATAATATCGCGTAATGAAAATGTTATTTTCCGTTACCTGCCTGACCCGCTACAATGTCAGACTACTGCCGTAAAAGAAGTTTAAGGAAGCAAGATAATGAGCACCACTATCGAAAAAATCCAGCGCCAGATCGCTGAAAACCCGATTCTCCTGTACATGAAAGGTTCCCCAAAACTGCCAAGCTGCGGTTTCTCTGCTCAGGCTGTGCAGGCGTTGTCCGCCTGTGGCGAACGTTTTGCTTATGTTGATATTCTGCAGAACCCGGATATTCGCGCCGAGCTGCCGAAATATGCCAACTGGCCGACTTTCCCACAGCTGTGGGTTGATGGTGAACTGGTAGGCGGCTGTGACATTTTAATTGAAATGTACCAGCGCGGTGAGTTGCAGCAGTTGATTAAAGAAACTGCAGCGAAATACAAAACCGAAGAGCCGGACGCTGAGTAACCAGCAAAAATAAAAAAGCGACCTCAGCAGGTCGCTTTTTTTATGCCGCCGTTACGCCTCTTCGGGCACTGGCAGAGGCCAGCCGCCGAGACGTTTCCAGCGGTTAACAATTTCGCAGAACAGAACGGCTGTCCGTTCGGTGTCATACAGCGCCGAGTGCGCCTGAGTCCCATCAAACTCCATTCCTGCAGCCAGACAGGCTTTTGACAGTACGGTTTGCCCCAACGACAGGCCGCTTAATGCTGCCGTATCAAAGGTGACGAAGGGGTGAAACGGATTACGTTTCAGAGAGGCACGTTCTGCCGCTGCCATCATAAAACTGTGATCAAATGTCGCATTGTGCGCCACCATGATAGCCCGATTACAGCCGCTATCTTTGATACCTTTACGTACCATTTTAAAGATGGCATGCAG
Source organism: Citrobacter sp. Igbk 17 (assembly GCF_028069775.1). NCBI lineage: Bacteria > Pseudomonadati > Pseudomonadota > Gammaproteobacteria > Enterobacterales > Enterobacteriaceae > Citrobacter > Citrobacter sp. Igbk 17. The sequence goes on from NZ_JANEWI010000008.1 coordinate 59,452, forward strand.
CGCGTCGTACTCGCTGACGGCGCCACGCAACGGGTTGCTGGGGTCGATGCCGTTAAATGCCAGCGCTTCGGGTTGTAAATTCGCCCCTTCAAACGGTTCAACGTGGAAATGTAACGTCATGTCCGGCATCAGCCAGCCCTGTTCATCCATTTTCAGTGTGATGGCGGCAATTTCAAGCAGCGCATCGGTTTTGGCGTTAAATCCTGCTGTTTCGACGTCAATGACGACAGGATAAAAACCACGAAAACGGTCACACAGACCGGAAAGTTGAGCGTTATCGGACATCTGGGTCTCTTAATACGGGAAAATTGCAGCGCGTATTATGGCAAAATGATGAGTATAAAACTACGGGCACAGACGATCTGCGCCCGAGGAGAGTTTAGTCGCCCAGACCGCGGCCGGCGTCTTTTTCTTCGATCAGCTCAATTTTATAGCCATCTGGATCTTCAACAAACGCGATGACCGTCGTACCGCCTTTTACCGGACCGGCTTCACGCGTCACGTTACCGCCGTTTTGACGAATACGTTCACAGGCCTCTGCCGCGTTATCTACGCTCAGGGCAATGTGGCCATATGCGGTACCCAATTCATACTTGTCAACGCCCCAGTTATAGGTCAGTTCGATCACGGCTTCGCTGGTTTCAGGGCCGTATCCGACGAATGCCAGAGAGTACTTATATTCAGGGTTTTCGCTGGTACGCAGCAGCTTCATGCCCAACACGTTGGTATAAAACTCGATGGAACGCTGCAGGTCACCCACGCGCAGCATGGTATGAAGTAAACGCATCTTTCTTCCCCTTCAAAAATGGCTAATACATTCAAAATGTTGTTTTAGTATAGCGGCGTTATAACGCCGCTATCAATGAACGATTAGAAATCGATTGGCAATTCTCAGGACCTTACAGGGTAGGGTAATCGGTATAGCCTTCAGCACCGCCGCCGTAAAAACTTTCCGCACGCTGTGGATTGAGCTCGGCTTTACGCTGCAGACGTGCAACCAGATCCGGGTTAGCAATGTAAGCACGACCAAAGGCAACTGCATCGATTAGACCTTTCTCGATCAGTGATTCAGCTTTCTCTGGTGTATAGGCACCCGCACCAATAATCGGACCGTGGAAACGTGCGCGAACTTTCTCGCGAAACGCGTCTGAATACGGTTCGCCACCAGCCCAGTCTGGCTCGGACATATGCAGATAAGCAATGCCGCGCTTGCCCAATTGTTCGATCAGGTACAAAGCATCAGCCTCTTCATTCGGACCGTTGTCGACGTTCTGGAACGAACCGATAGGGGAAACACGGATACCAATGCGATCAGCACCCCATTCTTTAATACCTGCATCGACGACTTCCAGTACCAGACGAGCGCGGTTTTCAACGCTACCGCCGTATTGATCGGTACGCTGGTTTGAAGTTGGCGACAAGAACTGGTGCAGTAAGTAACCGTGAGCAGAGTGCAGCTCGACCAGGTCAAAACCGGCTTCACGCGCATTGGCAATCGCCTGGCGGAAATCATTCACGATACCCGGGATTTCTTCGGTTTCCAGTGCACGTGGCATTGAGGTATCGGCACGTGTGGCCAGTCCATTTTCATCGCGCAGAGACGTTCGGGTGCCGGCACTGATGGCGGACGGCGCAACCGGAGCCTGACCGTTTGGCTGCAGGCTGGAGTGGGAGATACGCCCGGTATGCCACAGCTGAACGGCAATATGGCCCTGCTCAGCGTGTACAGCCGCCGTAATCTTTTTCCACGCAGCAATTTGTGCATCACTGTGCAAACCTGGCGCTCCGGCATAACCTTTCGCCTGTGCAGAAATCTGAGTCGCTTCGCTAATGATAAGACCCGCACTGGCGCGTTGACGGTAGTACTCGGCCATCAGCGGAGTAGGGATGTCGCCAGGTTCGATGCTGCGCAAACGCGTAAGTGGGGCCATAAACACACGGTTTGCCGCAGTGATCGCACCCACCTTAAGCGGGGAAAAGAGTTTTTCAGATGACATGTTACACTCCTGAATAGACCGGTCGTCTAGTGATAAATTAAATAAAAACGCCTGTTAAACGACAGGCGCTGCAATGATGGTTTTGACGTGAGCCAGCGCGTTTTCCAGCGGCGTGGCACTACGCGACATTTTGGCCTGCAGGTTGGCACCCAGCCACAGCGCATACAACACCTGCGCCTGCTGCAAAGGTTCGCCAACAAACGACAGACAATGATTCGCCTGACCTTTTTCCAGCGCCTGCGCCAGCAGCGTAATAATGTGCCGGGCGCCTTTGTCCATTGCTGTGCGCATATCTTCGGAAAGATCGCACACTTCGGCAGACAATTTCACAGTTAAACAGCCACTGATGATGCCGTGCTGGCTAAACTGGTTAAGAGTTTCCTGATAGTAGGCCAGAATGCGGTCGCGGTAGTTTCCTGCGCCCGTCTCAAAATGCGTAGACAGTCGCTGATGATAGCTCGCGTAATGGCGCTCCAGCATCGCCACACCGAACGCTTCTTTTGAGCGAAAATAGTGATAAAACGAACCCTTGGGAACCTCCGCGGTTTTCAGTAGCTCGCTCAAACCCATACCGGTGAAACCGCGCTGCATACACAGTCGCTCGCCGGTCGCCAAAAGATGTTCGCGTGTATCGTGTTCAGTTACTTTGTTCATGTCGAGGAGTGTAATAGACCAGTCGGTCTAATGCAATAGCGCTTGCCAGATTTTCAGTTACCGTCTTCAATAGGTATATCAATCTTACAAAAGGAGGGGATGTGGCCGAACAGCTGGAGTTTTTCCCCGTCCAGAGCCCATGCCGCGGTATATGTCAGTCTGACGATCGCGGTTTTTGTCGTGGATGCTTTCGCAGTCGGGATGAGCGTTTTAACTGGCAGAAAATGAGCGATGCCCAAAAGCAGGAGGTGCTGCGACTTTGTCGCCAGCGTCTGATGCGTAAATTACGCGCAAACAAATCCAACCCGCCGGAAGAACCGCAACAACCTTCACTCTTTTAAAAGCGTTATTGCGTATACTCGATGCACATTCACTTATAAGGAAGCTGCTATGGTTCAGCGTATTACTATTGCGCCGCAAGGCCCGGAATTTTCGCGCTTTGTGATGGGGTACTGGCGTCTGATGGACTGGAATATGTCCGCGCGTCAGCTAGTCAGCTTTATTGAGGAACATCTCGATCTGGGTGTCACGACTGTCGATCACGCGGATATTTATGGCGGATACCAGTGTGAGGCGGCGTTTGGCGAGGCAATGAAACTGGCACCGCACCTGCGTGAAAAAATGCAGATTGTTACCAAATGCGGTATTGCCACGACAGCGAAAGAGGAAAACGCGCTGGGTCATTACATCACTGACAGCGCCCATATTATTGCCAGTGCCGAACAGTCGCTGAAGCTGCTGGCAACCGATCGCCTTGATCTGCTGTTGATCCACCGCCCCGATCCGTTAATGGATGCAGATGATGTGGCGGAAGCTTTCAAGACATTACATCATAGCGGTAAGGTGCGCCATTTTGGTGTCTCTAACTTCACGCCAGCACAGTTTTCACTGCTGCAATCGCGATTACCTTTTACTCTGGCAACCAATCAGGTCGAAATTTCACCGGTGCATCAACCTCTTCTGTTGGATGGGACGTTAGATCAGCTGCAACAACTGCGTGTCCGCCCAATGGCCTGGTCTTGCCTGGGAGGTGGGCGTCTGTTCAATGATGACGCCTTCCAGCCGCTGCGCAATGAACTGGCCGTGATAGCAGAAGAACTGAATGCGCAGTCCATAGAGCAGGTGGTGTATGCGTGGATCCTGCGTCTACCGTCGCAGCCGCTGCCGATTATTGGCTCGGGTAAAATCGAACGTGTGCGTGCTGCAATTGAATCAGAGTCATTGAACATGTCTCGCCAGCAGTGGTTCCGTATTCGTAAAGCGGCTCTCGGTTACGACGTACCTTAATCACGTATTCAGCGTTCCGTCGTTCAAATTTGTGTCACTGGATTACACTTATCAGTCAGACACCTGGATGACGGAGGTTGTATGAAGCGTTTGAGTTTAGCCATCATCACGTTACTGGCCTGTGCTGGTGCACAGGCTGCCAGTGAGAAAGTGGTGATGAATCTGGTGACGTCGCAGGGCGTTGGCCAGGGAATTGGTACTGTCACCATTGCCGAATCCGCAAAAGGGCTGGAGTTTACGCCTGATCTTAAAGCGCTGCCGCCGGGTGAACATGGTTTTCATGTGCATGCTAACGGCAGTTGCCAGCCCGCTATTAAAGAGGGGAAAGCCTCGGCAGCAGAATCGGCTGGCGGTCATTATGACCCGCATAAAACTGGCAAGCATGAAGGTCCGGAAGGTGCAGGCCACATGGGCGACCTGCCTTTACTGGTGGTAAATAACGAAGGGAATGCCACGACGACAGTGACAGCCCCCCGGTTGAAATCACTTGATGAAATTAAAGGTAAGGCGCTGATGATCCACGTTGGTGGCGATAATATGTCCGATCAGCCGAAACCACTTGGCGGCGGAGGGGCACGTTACGCCTGTGGTGTTATCAAGTAATCAGCGACTCAGCGTGCCCGGTGGCGGCGCTTGCTCAAGTTGTGAAAGTGAGCAGTGTAGTCGCCAGATAAGGGCCGATAACTCCTGCGCTGCGGGCTGATGATGATGGGCCAGTGCATCACAGATGCGCTGGAGTTCATTAAGCGTGGCATTCAGCGGACGTTGCTGCACGCCACGTTCACTCATTACATCGCGTAACAGTGAGATACACACATCCCTGACGCGCGCCAGCGGATCTGATCGCGCCTCCCAGACGCGAAGTTGCCATACGACGTGTGAGCAGTTCAGTAACACCACTCCCCAGCGTAGTAACCAACGTCGCGCCAGTGCATCCTGGCTGTTGCTGAGCTGGCTGACATGATGATAGGTCAGCGACTCAAACTCGTTTTCACTGAGTGAAGGATGGTGGCTAAGTTGATCGACAAAGTTACGCCGTAACGCGCGAATATGGCGGCGGCTTTTTCTCGCATCAGAACCTGGTCGTAGAATAGCAAAAGCCAGCCACGACAGCGCGACGCCGGTGATCTTCGCCGTATTGTCATTCAAAAAACCTGCAAAATCATAGACAGGAGGATTGGTCACCGCGATAAACGATCCCATAAAGACGATCAGCTGTCCCCAAAGGCCCGCCAGTTTCGGCATCTGTAATTTTAACAATTGCATGGTGGCAAGCAGCGGAAAGAGAAACAGAATGAACTGCCAGAGATCGGTAATTTGTACCATCAGACCGAATTTCACCACAAAACTGAACAGCGACAGCAGGACCAGGGTGCGCATCAGCAAAGAGAGTGATTTGAATGGGGCCGCTACGGCGGAATACAACACGCAACTGATGGCGGCAAGCGTCAGAGCCCCGGAGCCTGACTCCCATTGTGCACCAATGCTCCACGCGCCGATTGCCATCAGCGTAATAAAGGTACGCAATCCGCTCCAGAGAGCCTCCGCGTTATCGGTATGACGGGCAAGACCCGGCGTACGCTCAATATTGATACGATCGACCGTGACCCCCTTTTCCAGTAAGTGCAGATAATGGCTGCTTTGCAGATAGATACGGCAAAAATAGCGCAGACGCTGCCAGAAGGCGACGTGCCGATAGTCATGCTGATCGACGGGGCACAGCGGGGCGATAATCCGCGCGACGGCGTAGCTGTCGGTATCAGGTTTGACTAACACGGTCAGTAACTGCTCGATGATATCCCGGGTATTAGCCGGAGGATTAGGCCAGTTCAGTAGCATCCGCCGCAGACTGGAAATAACGCTGGTCAACCGCAACTGTTGGTGTAACAACGCATTGAGTAAGGTATTTTGACGGCGAAAACGGTAGTGGCTCCAGAACGCCTGAATACGCAGCAGATTCATTGTCAGGATTTGACCGATCACCCCTTCATGGGCGGTGCGGATAGCATCTGTGGTTTCTGGCTGCCAGAGCAAGCTGGCATGCTCCAGCAAACGTGCATGCATATTTTTCAAAGCGGTCAGCAGCGTGGTGCCATCGGATGTACTGGGCAGGATCATCATCATCAGGCCGCCACAGAGGATCCCGACGACGACTTCGCACACGCGTGCCTGGGCGATATCCCACAGTTGCGTAACCTCTGTAATATGCACCATTGGAAAGGCAATAATCGCCGCGGTATAGCCTGCCAGTTGAAAAGCGTAGGCCACGTTGTTGGTGAAATGTGCACACGCCCAGGTACAAAAACCGATCCAGACTGACATGCTCAACAGAAACAGCCAGGGTTCATTGAGGGTATGGCCGGCTATAATCAATGCGGCCGTTGCACCGAGTAAACTGCCCGCGATACGCCCCAGGCTTTTGCTAATCACGCCTCCAACGGTTGGAAAACTGACTACCGCCGCTGATGTCATCGCCCAGTAGGGTTCGTCCAGATTGAGGTAATAGGCGAAGGTTAACGCCAGACACATCGCAATAGTATTACGCAGCGCGTAACGCCACTGTCCGCTCGTGGCTTTAAACCACGGCAGACTGGCAGGTGTCAGGCGGGGCAGTTTCATTTTTGCTGACCGATGGACACGCTACAGGTTGTCCCCGAAACCAGCGTAACATCGTGCGGAAGGGTATCAAATTCGATACGAACGGGAACCCGCTGCGCCAGACGAACCCACGGAACGTTTGGTTTGATGTCAGGAACCAGACCGGAATTGCTTTCCACACTCTGATCATAAATGGCGCGACCAATGCCGGAAACGTGACCCTGTAACTTAATATTGCCGCTGTAGAGCGTGATAAGAGCAGGTGCCCCGTCTTGAATATGGCGTAGTTTGGTTTCTTCGAAATAGCCCATGACATAAAAAGAGTGGCTGTCGACCAGGGCAAACAGAGGTTTACCCGTTGAGGCGTAGTCTCCGGTACGGGTTGATAGATTGGTGACCCAGCCTGTGACCGGGGCTTTGACTACCGTTTGCGCCAGTTGCCACTGAGCATGGCGCAAACTGGCCTGGGCTGCGGCAACGGTCGCCTGCATGGCTTTTACATTGAGCAGTGCGCTGTCCAAATCTTCGGCCGAGATGAAATTTTGCGACAAATTGCGGCGACGTTTGGCTTCATTATTGGCTTTGGTCAGATCGGACTGCGCTTTGGCCAACTGAGCCTGTGCGTTCAGCTCAGCAATCTGGAAAGGGGTCTTGTCGATAACAAAAAGAACATCGCCTTTGTTAACCAGTTGATTATCTTTAATGTTGAGTTCACTAATGCTGCCAGAGATTTGCGGTGTGATGCTGACCTGTTCAGCGCGGACTTTTCCGTCACGCGTCCATGGCGATTGCATATAGTAATTCCACATCCACCACCCGGCGAGGACGGCAATAACAGCGACTATAATAGTGGAGAAGTATTTAATGGTTTTAAGCGACATAATCACCACGCAATCAACATGACAAAGGCCAGACACACGCAAAGCGTAAAGAGGGACAGATCCATTAACAGGGGATGCCAGATTTCGCCAGAATAGATCCCGTCGCGTAGCAGGCGATGAACAACTAGCCAGAGGATAAATCCTGCAACAAACGCCTTGAAAATAGGGGGGAAGTAGACAGATGCTCCGATCATTAAATCTTGTAGGGGCAATCCTGTTGCATTAAACATAAACTTCACGGGCAAAATCCTTGGCGAAAAGAGCGTTGCTATAGGTTTAGCAAAAAAAGGGACAATGTGTCTCTGTAAGGCATAATGTCTGAAAAAATGTCATCCGGTAAGCAAATTTGGCAATACATTTGTTTTGGGAATACAAATGCTGCACACTATTCTAAAATCAGCACAATAACTTAGCAAGCTAATTATAAGGAGATGAAATTGGAATCGCCATTAGGTTCTGATCTGGCACGGTTGGTGCGCATTTGGCGTGCTCTGATTGACCATCGCCTGAAACCTCTGGAGTTGACGCAGACGCATTGGGTTACGCTGCACAACATTCATCAGTTGCCACCGGATCAATCACAGATCCAGCTGGCTAAAGCGATTGGTATTGAGCAGCCTTCATTGGTGCGTACGCTCGACCAGTTAGAAGAAAAGGGACTCATTTCACGACAGACTTGCGCCAGCGATCGTCGGGCAAAGAGAATTAAATTAACGGAGAAGGCCGAACCGCTGATTGCTGATATGGAAGCGGTTATCAACAAAACGCGCGGCGAAATTTTGGAAGGGATTTCCGCTGAGGAAATTGATCTGCTGATAAAACTGGTCGCCAGACTGGAACACAATATCATTGAACTGCAGTCGCAGGGCTAAAGCGATCAAAACGACGTGTGGCCAGAGGCTGACCACACGTGAATTCGATTAACGTGGAGACACGGTAACCTGGCTACCATTGTTAGCCATAACAACGCGCTGACCTGCAGAGAATTTGGTCGCACCCTGCTTCTGAACCACCATGATGGTATTACCGTCATCCTTACGAATTTCCAGTTCTACGCCCTGGGTTTTATTCATCGCGCCTTGTACGCCCTGGCCTGCTACGCCGCCGGCAACCGCACCCGCAGCTGTCGCTAATGAACGACCGGTACCGCCGCCTACTGTGTTACCGAGGAACCCACCCAGCACAGCACCACCAATAGCGCCAATCACGTTTGCGTCGTCACCACCCTGGATTTGCACCGGACGAACATGAACAATCGTACCGTAGGTAACGTTCTGAACTTGTTTCGCTTCGGATGCGGTATACACGTCACCTGAAAGGCTATCATTGTTAACGCAGCCCGCTAAAGATACGCCCATTAATGAAACAATCAGCACACGTTTAATCATTTACAAATCTCCTTTGTCACCACGAAACGCTAATAAAGCACTCCTCATGGCTAAATTATATGGCATTTGTGAGTCTAAGGTCACATGTTCTACTGGAACAATATGAAAATCTTAACCGAAATCGGGTTAACCGAGTATAAACGAATCATTCATCACGTTAATGGAATTTAGGGGTTACTGGAAAGATTAACCCACAAAAATCATTAAGGAAGCATGGAATTAGTCGACACTTTATGGTGGAGTGTCAAGGCTAATTTGCTTAAAAGGATGACGTATGAAATCGGGCCGTTTTATCGGAGTGATGTCTGGAACCAGTCTTGATGGTGTGGATGTTGTGCTGGCGGCGATAGATGAAACGATGGTTGCGCAGCAGGCAAGTCTGACATGGCCCATCCCCGTTCATGTAAAACAGGCCATTCTGGATATCTGCCAGGGGCAGCAACTGACGCTTTCCCAATACGGTCAACTGGACACGCAGTTGGGGCGTTTGTTCGCCGATGCGGTCAATGCGTTGCTGCAGCAGGAAAAATTAAAACCGCAGGATATTGTTGCGATCGGCTGTCATGGGCAAACCGTGTGGCATGAACCGACAGGACTTGCGCCGCACACGCTACAAATTGGTGATAACAACCAGATTGTTGCGCGTACCGGGGTAACGGTAGTCGGTGATTTTCGTCGGCGCGATATCGCGTTAGGCGGACAGGGGGCACCGCTGGTTCCTGCTTTTCACCAGGCGTTGCTGGCGCATCCAACGGAGCGCCGGATGGTGTTAAATATTGGTGGTATTGCCAATCTGTCACTGCTCATCCCAAAACAACCGGTTCGGGGATATGACACCGGTCCGGGCAATATGCTGATGGATGCCTGGATTTGGCGGCAATGTGGCCAACCTTATGATAAAGATGCGCAATGGGCCTGTTCGGGGACAGTGATTCTGCCGCTGCTGCAAACGATGCTTAATGACCCGTATTTTTCTGCACCAGCGCCAAAGAGTACGGGGCGTGAGTATTTTAATTATGGCTGGATTGAACGCCATCTGGCGCAGTTCCCGGGAATTAGCCCACGAGACGTACAGGCGACGTTGGCTGAACTGACGGCCGTGACGATTTCCGAACAGGTTCTGCTGAGCGGAGGGTGTGAACGGTTGATGGTATGTGGCGGTGGTAGTCGCAATCCACTTCTTATGATGCGTCTGGCGGCGCTGCTGCCGGGGACGGAAGTGACCTCCACCGATGAAGCAGGGATCAGTGGTGATGATATGGAAGCGTTAGCCTTTGCCTGGCTGGCGTGGCGTACACTCGCGGGACTGCCGGGGAACCTGCCTTCTGTGACCGGCGCATCTGAGCCCAGCGTTTTAGGGGCTATTTTTCCCGCCAATCCACGAACTCAGAGTTAACTGAAATTATTCCAGGCGGTATACCGATAAACTAGGGATGTTAGGGAGGGTGTTTTTGCCCTCCGGGACCAGGAAAGTCTTCAGGATATGGCTATGAAAAAACTGTTATTAGTGTGTCTGCCCGTATTGCTTACCGGTTGTAGTGTGTACAACCAATTTGTCGAGCGTATGCAAACGGATACGCTCGAATATCGCTGTGATGAAAAACCGCTTACCGTAAAATTGAATAATACCCGACAGGTAGCGAGCTTTGTTTATGATAATCAACTATTGAATCTCAAACAGGGCGTGTCGGCATCGGGTGCACGCTACACAGATGGTATCTACGTCTTCTGGTCTAAAGGAGACAACGCGACGGTCTATAAACGAGACAGAATTGTGCTGAATAACTGTCAGTTACAGAACCCGAAGCGTTGAGATTTTCACCTGGGCGGCGCACAATAGCGTCACCCACTGACAATCCGTAGCCCAACATCATGCCTGATAACGACGAATTGCAGCAAATCGCGCATCTGCGCCGTGAATACACGAAAGGCGGTCTTCGCCGCCGCGATCTTCCCGCCGAACCCCTCGCGCTGTTTGAGCGCTGGTTGGGGCAAGCCTGTGATGCCAAACTGGCAGACCCTACCGCTATGGTCGTCGCAACAGTCGATGAACACGGTCAGCCGTACCAGCGAATCGTGTTGCTCAAACATTATGATGACAAAGGGCTGGTGTTTTATACCAACATGGGCAGCCGTAAGGCGCACCAGATCGAGAACAACCCGCGCATCAGCCTGTTATTCCCTTGGCATACGCTGGAACGGCAGGTGATGGTTATCGGTAAGGCCGAACGCTTGTCCACGCTTGAGGTGGTGAAATATTTCCACAGTCGCCCGCGCGATAGCCAGATTGGCGCCTGGGTTTCTAAGCAGTCCAGTCGGATCTCCGCACGTGGAATTCTGGAAAGTAAATTTCTTGAGCTGAAGCAGAAGTTTCAGCAAGGGGAAGTGCCGTTGCCAAGTTTCTGGGGCGGCTTTCGCGTGAGCATTGAACAAATGGAGTTCTGGCAGGGAGGCGAAAACCGTCTGCACGACCGTTTTTTATACCAACGTGAAGATGACGCGTGGAAAATTGACCGTCTGGCCCCCTAAAGATGCAAAATTCTTGCTTTAAGCGCTGGTGCTGATGAATCCGGCGCTTTATTCTATGTCTCTTTCGCATCAGGCGAAAAGTCGTGTACCGGCAAAGGTGCAGTCGTTTTATACATGGAGATTTTGATGGCAAGCAGTAACTTGATTAAACAATTGCAAGAGCGGGGGCTGGTGGCCCAGGTGACGGACGAGGAAGCGTTAGCAGAGCGACTGGCGCAAGGCCCGATCGCGCTCTATTGCGGCTTCGATCCTACCGCTGACAGCTTGCATTTGGGGCATCTGGTTCCATTGTTATGCCTGAAACGCTTCCAGCAGGCAGGCCATAAGCCTGTTGCGTTGGTGGGTGGTGCAACGGGTCTGATTGGCGATCCGAGCTTTAAAGCCGCCGAGCGTAAACTGAATACTGAAGATACCGTGCAAGAGTGGGTGGATAAAATCCGCAAACAGGTTGCACCGTTCCTCGATTTCGACTGTGGCGACAACTCGGCGATTGCTGCGAACAACTACGACTGGTTTGGCGGTATGAACGTACTGACTTTCCTGCGTGATATCGGCAAACACTTCTCCGTAAACCAGATGATCAACAAAGAAGCGGTTAAGCAGCGTCTGAACCGTGACGATCAGGGGATCTCCTTTACCGAGTTTTCTTACAACCTGCTGCAAGGTTATGACTTTGCCTGCCTGAATAAACTGCATGGCGTGGCATTGCAAATTGGTGGTTCTGACCAGTGGGGTAACATTACCTCTGGTATCGATCTGACCCGCCGCCTGCATCAGAATCAGGTATTTGGTCTGACGGTTCCGCTGATCACTAAAGCTGACGGTACCAAATTCGGTAAAACGGAAGGTGGCGCAGTTTGGCTGGATCCGAAGAAAACCAGTCCATACAAGTTCTACCAGTTCTGGATCAACACGGCTGATGCGGACGTATATCGCTTCCTGAAATTCTTCACCTTTATGGACATTGAAGAGATCAATGCGCTGGAAGAAGAAGATAAGAACAGCGGTAAAGCACCGCGTGCCCAGTATGTTCTGGCTGAGCAGGTAACGCGTCTGGTTCACGGCGAAGAAGGTTTAGTGGCGGCGAAACGCATTACCGAAAGCCTGTTCAATGGTAACCTGAGCGATCTGAGCGAAGCGGACTTCGAACAGCTGGCGCAGGATGGTGTACCAATGATCGAAATGGACAAGGGTGCCGACCTGATGCAGGCGCTGGTGGATTCTGAACTGCAGCCTTCGCGCGGTCAGGCGCGTAAGACCATTGCGTCTAATGCGGTCACCATTAATGGTGAGAAACAATCTGACCCGGAATATTTCTTCCAGGACAGTGATATTTTGTTCGGCCGCTACACCTTACTGCGCCGTGGCAAAAAGAACTACTGTCTGATTTGCTGGAAATAAGTAAAAGTCAGCAGGGGCGTGGGAAACTACGCCCCTTTATTTTTTAGGGTTGTGGTAAGTAAAATGAAGAATATCCTCGCCATCCAGTCCCACGTTGTTTTTGGCCATGCCGGCAACAGTGCTGCCGAATTTCCGATGCGTCGTCTTGGCGCGAATGTCTGGCCGCTCAACACCGTTCAGTTTTCTAACCACACGCAGTACGGTAAATGGACCGGCTGTGTTATGCCGCCCAGCCACCTGACTGAAATTGTTCAGGGTATTGCTGATATCGATAAACTTAAGACCTGCGATGCGGTGCTGAGTGGTTATCTGGGATCCGCAGAGCAGGGCGAGCATATTCTGGGTATTGTGCGCAAAGTGAAAGCGGCAAATCCTCAGGCGAAATTCTTTTGCGATCCGGTGATGGGGCATCCTGAAAAAGGCTGCATCGTGGCACCTGGCGTTGCGGAATTTCATGTTCGTCATGCACTTCCGGCCAGCGACATTATCGCGCCAAATCTGATTGAGCTCGAAATTCTGTGCGAGCATGCGGTTAACAATGTTGATGAAGCGGTGATGGCTGCCCGTGAACTGATTGCTCAGGGACCGGAAATTGTGCTGGTTAAGCATCTTGCCCGTGCAGGTATCAGCGCAGATCGTTTTGAGATGCTGTTGGTTACCGCCGATCAGGCGTGGCATATCAGCCGTCCGCTTGTCGATTTTGGCGCACGCCAACCGGTTGGCGTTGGTGATGTCACCAGTGGCTTGCTGTTGGTTAAACTGTTGCAGGGGGCTTCATTGCAGCAGGCGCTGGAGCATGTGACTGCGGCGGTGTACGAAATTATGATCGCCACCAAAGAGATGCAGGAGTATGAACTGCAGGTGGTTGCCGCCCAGGATCGTATCGCGAAACCAGAACACTACTTTAGCGCCACTCAGCTGTAATCAATGTGCAATGGCGCTCACGCTTATCGGGCCTACGTTTGTCTGTAGGCCGGGTAAGCGCAAGCGCTACCCGGTAACAGCAATTAATTTAATCCTTCCGCTTTAAGCGCTGCGGCAACTGCCGGACGCTCAGCCATGCGCGTCATATACGCCTCGATATGGCTTAATCCTGCCATATTCAACTTAACTGCATACGCCCAACGTAGCACGGTAAACAGATAGGCATCAGCAATGCTGAAGCGTGCGCCGCAAATCCACGGGTTGTCTTTCAGCGATTCGTTCACATATTGCATTTTTTTCTCAAGCAATGCGCGAACGGTTGGTTTGTACTCCTCTGGCGTATCCGGTCGGAACAGAGGGGTAAAACCTTTATGTAGCTCTGTAGCGATATAGTTAAGCCATTCGATAGTTTTGTAGCGGGAGAGGCTGCTGGTAGGGGCCAGGAGATGACGGTCTGGAACGGTATCTGCCAGATATTGCATGATGGCAACGCCTTCTGTCAGTAGTGTACCGTCATCCAGCAACAGTGCGGGAACTTGTCCTTTCGGGTTTACCGCGAAAAAATCGTCGCCGTTTTCCAGACGTTTCTTCATCAGATCAACACCATCCAGCGTGAAATCTTTACCGCTCTCACGAAGTGTGATGTGGGAAGCAAGAGAACAAGCGCCCGGTTTGTAGAACAGTTTCATCGGTAACTCCTTTTGGCTGAGGTATACCGTATGGTAGTGCTACCTGGAGCAAAAAAAAAGCCGCTAACAACAGTTAGCGGCCTGAAATTAAGTTTCCCTGAGAATTACGCTGTTGCGGCCTTAGAGGCTTTCTCACTGACGTCGTCATCTTGCGTCATGCGGTTCAGTTTCGGCGCAGTCAGCAGCATCAGAACGGCGATAACTGCGGTAGCAACACCAATCTGCAGGAACACGCGACCGTAGACTTCAAGGGACATCAACGGGTCAGTCACATTCTCTGGAACCGCCATCATGTTAGCCACGTAACCACCGATGATGTTTGCACCCGCAGTTGTCAGGAACCAGCTACCCATAATGAAGCCCATCAGACGCTGTGGAACCAACTGTGCCACCATCGCCAGACCCAGACCAGAAATCATCAACTCACCAATACTTTGCAGACCGTAGCAGATGATCAGCCAGTTAACAGAGACTATGCCCGCATCGGTCGCAAATTTCGCACCCAGCGGCAGGATCAGGAATGCGCCTGAGCACAGCACCATACCGATAGCGAACTTGGTAGGCATTGGCAGAGTGTCGCCCATCTTGTTATAGATAGCGGCAAGAATTGGGCTACCAATGATGATCCAGAACGGGTTCAGTGCCTGATACTGTTCTGGTTCGAAAGCAATACCCAGAATAGAGTGTTCAACGTTACGAATCGCGAAGAAGTTCAGGGACGTCGGCATCTGGCTGTACAGCACGAAGAAGATAATGGCTTCCAGCATCAGAATAAAGGCGACGATCATCTTACGACGTGCAGCACCCTGCATAGAGAACGCTTCTTTCGCAAAAATAACCACGATACCCATGGCGATAACACCCAGAACCATACGTGCGATGCCCTGGTTGTGCAGCAGCCATGTTGCGATAGCGATAAGAACCACAACACCAACAATGGTCAACAGCAGGTTGCGGAAGTTGATAGGTTCAAAGTCAGGCTTGGAGCCGTACTGTTTAACCCAACGCTGGCAGAATGCGAAGTTAACAACGGTGATCAGCATACCCACGACGCTCAGGGCGAACGCGGTGCTCCAACCGTAACGTGCTGCCAGCCACGGTGTTGCCAGCATAGAGAAGAATGAACCGATGTTGACGGACATGTAGTACATGGTGAATGCACCATCAAGACGCGGGTCATCTTTGGCATAGCAGGTAGAAAGCAGAGAGGATGGGTTTGCTTTAAACAGGCCGTTACCGACCGCGATGGCCGCCATACCCATATAAACGATACCCGCATCGTGACCAGACCATGCAACCAGTGCATAACCAATAGCCAGGACAACGGCACCCAACATAATCACACGCTTTGTGCCCAGAACTTTATCACCTAACCAGCCACCAATAGCAACAAGGCCATATACCAGGGCGCTAAAGGAGGAGAAAAGAGTGATGGAATCCGCTTCTGACATACCCAGTTGCTTCACCAGGTAGACGGCCATAATCCCTTGCAGGCCGTAATAACCAAAACGCTCCCACAGCTCAATTGAGAAAATGAGATAGAACGCTTTTGGTTGTTTGAAGGCGTTTAAACTGACGCTTTCTGTTGGTTTATTGTTTGCAGTAGACACTTTTACCTCTTTTTTTACATCCCATATCAACGGGGGTGTTCTGGTACGTGATGAGTCAAGTTCATCCGTCCGATTGTTATAGTGGGAGGGGAAACGGCAAGTAATGTTCACTATCTTGACCATTCAGACAAGGGGTTTGTAATAATCTGTTACATATAACTCAGGTGGTGAAATCGTCGGGGCTGAGAAATGTTATCCAGCGTTAAATTTCTTCATTTGAAGAATGGCAGATTTTTACACTGTCAGGATAGGGTGAAAATGGGAATGTGGCGATATGTTCTGCTATTTTGGCTTGAAGGTAGTGATATACCCCATTATCTGAAAAATAGCCAGTGTAATGTTTTGTATCGAAACGAGCCTGTCAGGTCATCTGATTGTCATTTTAACTGCAAAATAATAAATATTTTACATAATGTTATCAGGGTGATCTTGATCACGGATGGATAGAAATTTCTACTATTAAAAAAACGATTAACCTGCTCAGGTGTTAGTTCACAAGAATATTACATTAGATATGCCGGAAGGTACGGCATCATTGTCGGGAAATGAACGATTGAGAAGTGCATAACTAATCGTTATGGAATAGGGGCCAGCGTTATGGCCCCATACTGTCAGATATCGACTTTCTCTTTGAATTCACAAAGATCTTCAATAATACAGGAACCGCAGCGTGGTTTTCTGGCTATGCAGGTGTAGCGACCATGAAGAATTAACCAGTGGTGACAATCGACTTTAAATTCACTGGGGACGACTTTCAGCAGTTTCTCTTCGACCTGTTCGACGTTTTTACCTGGGGCAAATTGTGTACGATTGCAGACCCGAAAAATATGAGTATCTACGGCAATCGTTGGCCAGCCAAAGGCGGTATTCAACACCACATTGGCCGTTTTACGACCAACACCGGGCAGCGCTTCCAGTGCCGCCCTGTCTTCGGGTACTTCGCCATTATGCTGTTCCAGCAGGATACGACAGGTCTTAATCACGTTCTCTGCTTTACTGTTGAACAGACCAATCGTCTTGATATACGACTTAACCCCCTCAACACCGAGCTCGAGCATGGCAGCAGGGGTATTGGCGACGGGGTATAGCTTAGCCGTTGCTTTATTGACGCTGACATCGGTGGCTTGCGCGGAAAGCAAGACCGAAATCAGCAGTTCAAACGGTGACGTAA
The DNA here is from genome assembly GCF_028069775.1 of Citrobacter sp. Igbk 17. Taxonomy (NCBI): domain Bacteria; kingdom Pseudomonadati; phylum Pseudomonadota; class Gammaproteobacteria; order Enterobacterales; family Enterobacteriaceae; genus Citrobacter; species Citrobacter sp. Igbk 17. The sequence goes on from NZ_JANEWI010000008.1 coordinate 76,581, forward strand.
AGTTGAGTTCGGTAGTGGGATGCGGATTGTTGTCACGCAGGCGCGTCAGTATTTCCAGCCGTTTCGTTTTGTTCATTACACATTCCCAGTTTCACCCGTCGGGTCTGCTGCCATAGCGGCCTCAGCACGACGTTTCTTCATCTTTTCATCAATCAGATACTTAACCGCCAGCATCAGCCCAAGGCCAATAAATGCACCCGGCGGTAGCATGGCCAGCAGAAATGGTGTGTCAGTATGGAAGATCTCCACGCGCAGGACTTTGGCCCAATTGCCCAGCAGTCCGTCTGCACCGTCGAACAATGTACCGTTACCTATTATTTCACGCAGCGATCCGAGAACAAACATGGCGCCGGTCGCCCCCATGCCAATAGAAAAACCATCGAGAGCAGATAAAGCGGGGCCCTTTTTCGCGGCAAAGGCTTCAGCACGGCCAACGACAATGCAGTTGGTCACAATCAACGGGATAAAGATACCCAGTGATTGATACAGGCCAAAGGCGTAGGCATTGATAAGCATTTGTACCGCACTCACCACGGAGGCGATGATCATGACATAAATTGGAATACGGATTTCGGGTGGCGTCCAGCGGCGCAGCGCTGAAATAGTCAGGTTTGTCAGGGTCAACACCAGCGTAGTCGCCAGCCCCAGACCTAACGCATTGGTTGCGGTAGAGGTAACGGCCAGCAACGGACACATGCCGAGTAGCTGGACAAGGGCGGAGTTATTTTTCCAAAGTCCCTGAACAATGACGTCTTTAATTTCGCTCATGGTTATTCTCCACAGGCGCTAAGTTGAGGAAGTTGCGCAGGCAGCGTCTGCGCAAACAGGCCAGCACGTTTCACAGCATTAACCACTGCCCGGGGCGTAATGGTCGCGCCGGTGAACTGATCAAAATCGCCACCATCTTTTTTCACCGCCCAGTGAGGGTCGTTTTCCGCGTTAATCGTTTTGCCGCTAAAGTGGGTTATCCAGTCTGACAGACGTAACTCAATTTTATCACCGAGGCCTGGCGTTTCATGATGTTCCGTCACCCGCGTACCCAGCACAGTACCGTTGAAATCTACACCAACCAGCAGTTGAATTGCACCGGAATAACCATCGGGTGCCGTGGCCTCCAGAATTGCCGCAACCGGACGGTCGTCCTGGCGGGCAATATAGACACGATGTGTACCTTTACCTAATGCCTGCGCATTCACCAGATAGCAACTTTCTGGCAGATTGTTATTGTAGCGATCGCCAGGTAGTACCTGATCAAACAGCGCCTTTTGTTGAAGAGCCGCTTGTTCATCAATGGTAGACTTGGTTAACTGATTAATCGCCGCCGTTAACCCTGTAGAGCCCGCGGCAAACAGTGCCAGAGTGATACCGTGTTTACGAATCGTTTTCAGCATGCGTTGTCCTTAGCGATGTCCGTACACACGAGGACGGGTGTAATAATCAATCAGCGGAACGGTGATATTTGCCAGTAACACGGCAAAGGCCACGCCATCAGGATATCCCCCAAAACTACGAATCAGCCAGACCAACAGACCCGCAAGCGCGCCAAAAATCAGGCGACCACGGTTGGTTGTTGATGCCGTAACGGGATCGGTAAGAATAAAGAATGCGCCCAGCATGGTAGCACCGGAAAGCAGATGCAACTGCGGTGATGCCAGCGACGCCGGAGAGAAAAACCAGCCTAACGTTGAACAAACGGCAAGTGACAGCAGAAAACTAACCGGGATATGCCAACGAATTGCTTTTTGCCATAACAACACGATGCCGCCCGCCAGCCAGGCAAGGTTAACCCACTGCCAACCTGCGCCCGCGAGCATGCCGCTGTAAATCGGATACTGCATCACCTGCTCAACAGTATGTCCCGCGTGCAGGGAGGTCTTAAAGGTGTCCAGCGGTGTTGCCTGACTGATGCCGTCGATCCCTATACGGAGCGTGTTCATATCGCTGCCGCCAGCGGTATGTCCGGTAAAGATAACGTTTAAAGCATCAAAAAAGCCGGGCACCGTAGCGGCAATTTCATGCGGTGGCAGCCAGCTTGTCATCTGCACCGGGAATGAGATCAACAGCACGACATAACCAATCATTGCCGGATTAAATGGATTCTGCCCAAGACCGCCATACAGTTGCTTGGCAATGATAACGGCAAAGACGGTACCCAGGATCACCATCCACCACGGAGCCAGAGGGGGAATACTGACGGCAAGCAGCAACCCTGTCAGCAGGGCTGAATTGTCTTTCAGGATCGCGGCTACGGGCTGTTTACGTAGTTTAAGCACGCCCGCTTCGGCGGCGATGGCACTGACCGATGCCAGTGCTATCTGGAACAATGTACCCCAGCCGAAGAACCACCATTGAGCGGCAATTCCTGGTAATGCAGCAATCAGAACCAGCATCATGATACGCGATGTCTGACGCTGGTTATGGGTATAAGGGGAGCTAGCTATTCTGAATACCATTTATTCCTCGTTTACAACCTGCTGCTGTGCGGCTTTCTTGGCCTGAGCGCGTGCAATAGCGGCGGCAACGGCCGCTTTGCGCGAGTCAACCGGTTCGACAGATTCCGTGGTGGCTTGTTGCTCAAGCTTGCGGGCTTTGGCGCGGGCAATTGCGGCTTCGACGGCAGCTTTGCGCGGGTCAACCGGCTCGGCGGGTTCCGTGGTGGCTTGTTGCTCAAGCTTCCGGGCTTTGGCGCGGGCAATTGCGGCTTCGACGGCAGCTTTGCGCGGGTCAACCGGCTCGGCGGGGTCCGTGGTGGCTTGTTGCTCAAGCTTCCGGGCTTTGGCGCGGGCAATAGCAGCTTCGACGGCCGCTTTGCGCGGGTCCGTACCCGCGCTGCTGTCCTCTTCTTTTGACAGATTTTCACTGCGTGCGGCGCGAGCCTGCGCTTTTCGCGCTTCACGTGCGGCAATCACTGCGCTGTTATCAGGTTTTTCACCCGCCTGGATGACAACCGGCTGCATCGCCTGAGCCTGTTTCTCTTTTACGCGAGCCAGTGCGGCAGCGATGGCATCATGATCTTTCGCTGCAGGTTGTACAGCTGCGCTTTTATGCCGTTCAAGACGTGCCGCTTTTTCACGCTCAAGTCGGGCCTGGCGGGCCTCAAAGCGCGCTTTTGCTTCTGCAGCACGTTTTTCTTCCTGACTGATGGCGTAAATCTCCGCCTTTTCCTGGCGGAAGTACTGTACCAGCGGGATATTGCTTGGGCATACCCATGCACATGCCCCGCATTCAATGCAGTCAGCAATGTTGTGGGTTGTCGCTTTATCATGCTGCTGGCCTTTACTGAACCAGTAAAGTTGCTGCGGCAGAAGATCGGCAGGGCAGGCATCGGCACAGGCGCTACAGCGAATACAGCCTTTCTCTTCCTGCGGTTCACCCATTTCACTGGCAGAGGGCGCAAGCAGGCAGTTGCTGATCTTCACGATGGGAACATCCAGCCAGGGCAGGGTAAAGCCCATTAGCGGACCGCCCATGATCACCATCTGGTCAGCAGAAGGACAGAAACCTGCATCGTTAAGCAGGTGACGAACAGGTGTACCCAATCGCGCCCAAACGTTGCCCGGGCGGCTGACTGCTTCGCCCGTTAGCGTGACCACTCGCTCGGTGATTGGCTCACCGTCAATAACGGCCCGCTTGACAGCATAGGCAGTCCCCACGTTTTGCATCAGCACCCCGATATCGGAGGAACGTCCACCGTGAGGCACCTGCTTCCCGGTCAGGATTTGCGTCAGTTGCTTGGCGCCGCCTGACGGGTATTTGGTGGGGATGACACGTAAGCTGATATCGTGAGAATCAGCCAACACAGCGCGCAGCATGGAGATGGCTTGTGGTTTGTTATCTTCAATGCCCAGCAGGACTTCACGCGGTTGAAGAATATGAGCGAGTATGCGGATACCTTCGACTACCTGAGCCGCGCAATCTTGCATTAAGCGGTCATCGGCGGTGATGTAGGGTTCACATTCAGCGGCGTTGATGATCAGTGTTTCAATTTTATCACCGCCACCTTGCAGTTTGACGCCAGTTGGAAAACCTGCGCCGCCGAGTCCGGCAACACCGAATTGGTGAATACGGGCTATGAGCTCCTCGCGGCTGTGGGCACGATAATTTGCCCAGCCGTCACGCTCAATCCAGCGATCCTCACCGTCCGCATCAATGATGACGCTAAGTTCAGCTAAAGCCGAAGGATGCGCGGTGGAGTGCGGGGCAATGGCAACAACGGTGCCGGAGGTTGGGGCGTGCACGGGCAGCATTCTGCCGCGCCCACGGGTCAGCGCCTGACCACGCAGCACGGTATCGCCCACATTGACACACAGTTCACCTTCAGCGCCAATATGCTGCTTCAACGGAATAATAAAGCGCGGAGCCAGCGGAACCTGCCGCAGCGGTGTCCCGTTAGATTGGGTCTTCATTTCTGGTGGGTGAATGCCGCCATCAAAGTCCCAGATTTTATTTTTTCTGAATGCGGAGAATAACTTAAGCATGTTGTTCCACAGGAATGATGCGCACAGGAATAGTGTTTAAATCCCACTTCCAGCTGTCAGGTGTTTCGGCGACCGGGCGTAATTCGATACATTGGGTCGGGCACGGATCAACGCACAAGTTGCATCCGGTGCACAGATCGCTCATCACCGTGTGCATGGCGCGCGTCGCGCCCACGATGGCATCGACCGGGCAGGCCTGAATACATTTTGTGCAGCCGATACAGTTATTTTCATCAATTACCGCCAGCATACGGACGGGGGTAGCATCCTGCTCATCACCATCAATAGGTTGCGGATCGACGTTCAACAGGGCCGCAATTTTTAGCATCACCGCTTCGCCACCAGGGGCGCAGCGGTTGATTTTTTCACCCTGGCAACCAATCGCTTCAGCATAAGGACGGCAGCCCGGGTAACCGCACTGTCCACACTGGCTTTGCGGGAGAATTTCATCAATTTTCTCCACGACCGGATCATCCTCGACGGCAAATCGACGAGAGGCATAACCCAAAATAGCGCCGAACGCCAGACCCAGCAGACTTACTGCGGCAACGGCAATCCAGATAGCATTCATTACAACTTCACCAAACCACTAAAGCCCATAAAGGCCAAAGACATTAAACCAGCGGTAATCAGCGCAATCGCATTACCGCGGAACGGGGCAGGAACGTCTGCCACGGCGAGGCGTTCGCGAATTGCGGCGAACAGAACCATCACCAGTGAGAAGCCGACGGCGGCGGAAAAACCGTACAGCGCCGACTGTAAAAAATTATGCCCAAGGTTGATGTTCAGCAACGCCACACCCAAAACCGCGCAGTTAGTGGTGATCAGCGGTAAGAAGATCCCCAGCAGGCGATACAGCGCAGGGCTGGTTTTGCGTACAACCATCTCGGTAAATTGCACTACCACGGCGATGACCAGAATAAACGCCAGCGTGCGCAGGTAGATGAGATCGAGAGGGATAAGGATCCAGGTGTCAATCAGCCATGCGCAAATGGATGCCAGCGTCATTACAAAGGTCGTGGCGAGGCCCATACCCATTGCGGTTTCCAGTTTTTTGGAAACGCCCATAAAGGGGCATAAGCCCAGAAACTTGACCAGTACAAAGTTATTGACCAGTACAGTTCCGACAAACAGCAGCAGGTAATCAGTCATTTTTCGGCCTGAAATAAAAAAGCCGCCTATTATCTGACAATCTACAACAGGCGACAACAGGTTAACTGTAGGGTTATTACGGGTTCACAAACGTTGTCTTAACGCGTTGCGAGCGTTTGAAATAGGGTACCAGCAGCGCAGCCGCCAACAAGGGGAACAGCAGTTGACGCACGGCAAACGCATCCGGAACAGGAGAGAATGCAAACGCTTTAATCGCCAGCAATACCGAGATCAGCAGCCATATAATATAGTGTTTTGGCACACAGGCTCTGCGTTTGAAAAACGCGACGGTCAGCCACAGCGTGTAGTACCACATGGCGATAGCGGTAATAAAGGAGACGCCCCATAGCAGCAAATTCGTCGTACTTTGCTCGCTCAGCGTGTGGAATGTCTGCGGTGTAGCCAACGCAGTGACATACAGCAGTAACGCCAGCGAAGCACTTAACAACGCGACTAACAGCCAGGCCAATGGCCCAAGTAGCCAGCCTCCGATACGTTGTGCCGGTGTTGTAGTCATTTCATCTCCAGGTTTACGCGCGCGAACAGACATGCCGTTCATTTTGGGGCAATTATTATAAAGCTTTTAACGTCAGACGCTACTTTCTTGTTTATTGCACGTAATGCCAGACGGATTTTGGCACCTGACCGACATCGAACAGGCGACCGCCCGAAATGAGCTCGGCACGACGGTGGTCTGCAGCGCGATACATATTGATAATGTCGCTATCGTCAGTCAGTGTGTAGTTAAGATGATCGAACAATTTTTCCAGACTTTCTAGCGAACTGATTTTGCGGAATTTTAATAAGTAATCCTGAACAGTCATAAAAGGCAATCCATATTAATAAAATAATACTAACGGAGTAATAAATATTAAAAAACAACCAACGTTGTACAGGTAAACGCGAATTTGCACGCAAATGTAAGAAGAGTTTTCAACCCTGTGGGAAACCAGGCGCTATTCGCGCCTGCGGAAAGGGTAACGCGCTTCACGATCGCAGGCAATACGCGCTGGAGCGGGATGCGGCATAATTCGCTTTTTTTTTGACAAAAACTGATCTTTTACAGCCCTACCCAGCAACCATCGCGGAGTTAACTGCCAGGCTATAACGGGCTGCGTATATTTATTTTTTCTGTACTGCAGCGACGGGTTCCGGTGGTTGGTAGTTGTCAATATGATTGGCAACACCCAACAGGATCACGGAGACCACGAGAACAATCCAACCTGTTAATTCAATAAGACGATTCATTACTGACGACATTTGCTTTGATTTATCCATAAACACAGGTAGCAAATGTTACTTATCAATAAATAATACAGCAAGAGCATTGGGAACGATTTCGATGACTTTTTCGCGGCAAGTTAACTCTAAGTGGCATATGTTTGACTTAAGTTAAGCAACAGCCTTTGTAGCACAAAGGTTATTAAACTATTGTGGCGCTACTGTCTATGGTGTGAAATAGGCCAGATCTGAATTGAGAGGCAAAAACATGAGTGACAACATCCGCGTTGGGCTAATCGGTTACGGTTATGCCAGTAAAACTTTCCATGCCCCCCTGATCGTGGGCACTCCGGGTCTGGAACTGGTTGCGGTGTCCAGTAGTGATGAAACAAAAGTGAAGGCGGACTGGCCTTCAGTGGCAGTTGTTACTGAGCCCAAACACCTGTTTAACGATCCGAGTATCGACCTGATTGTGATCCCTACACCCAATGATACACACTTCCCGCTGGCGAAAGCGGCGCTGGAAGCAGGTAAGCACGTGGTTGTTGATAAGCCTTTCACTGTGACACTGTCACAAGCACGCGAGCTGGATGCGCTGGCCAGAAGCGTAGGTCGCCTGCTTTCTGTCTTCCATAACCGTCGCTGGGACAGCGATTTTCTGACGCTGAAAGCCTTGCTGGCGGATGGCGCGTTGGGTGAGGTGGCTTATTTTGAATCTCATTTCGATCGCTTCCGTCCGCAGGTCCGTGACCGCTGGCGTGAACAGGGTGGCCCGGGGAGTGGTATCTGGTATGACTTAGCGCCGCATCTTTTAGATCAGGCAATTAACCTGTTTGGCTTACCCGTGAGTCTGACGGTCGATCTGGCACAGCTCCGCCCGGGGGCGCAGTCAACAGATTACTTCCATGCCATCCTGACGTATCCGCAGCGACGGGTGATTCTGCACGGAACGATGCTGGCAGCCGCTGAGTCTGCTCGTTATATCGTTCACGGATCGCGTGGCAGCTATGTGAAGTATGGTCTGGACCCACAAGAGGAACGTCTTAAAAATGGTGAACGCCTGCCGCAGGAGGACTGGGGTTACGACATGCGTGATGGTGTACTGACACGTATGGAAGGCGATGAGCAGGTGGAAGAAACCTGGCTAACCGTGCCAGGCAATTATCCGGCGTACTATGCGGGTATCCGTGATGCGCTGAATGGTAACGGCGAGAACCCGGTTCCAGCCAGACAAGCCATCCAAATCATGGAACTGATTGAGCTGGGCATTGAATCGGCGAAACACCGTTCGACGCTGTGCCTTGCCTGATAATGTCCAGGCATCTTATCCGGCCTACATTGTAACGTAGGCCGGATAAGCGTTAGCGCCATCCGGCAATAAAACCACTACGCTGCGGCGACTTTCTCACGCAGTGCTTGTTTCTCTACATTGCTCAGGAACGCCATTTCCAGACCATTGATTTGCGCCTGGCGAATCTGTTCACGCGTTAATCCTGCAGCCGGGGCGGCTACGGTGTATTCGTGAATAATATCCACGCCCTGAACCGCCGGATCGTCCGTATTCAGACTGGCCAGTACACCGTGCTCAAGGAATGTTTTCAGCGGATGCGTCGTCAGTGAGGCGACGGTACTGGTTTGAATATTCGATGTCAGGCAGGATTCAATACCGATACGCTGCTCGGCGAGAAAATCCATCAGGGCGCGATCTTCGACGGCTTTTACACCGTGGCCAATACGCTCTGCTCCCAGTTCTCTGATAGCTTGCCAGATGCTTTCCGGGCCCGCCGCTTCACCTGCATGAACCGTGATATGCCAACCTGTGTCGCGCGCACGGTTGAAATGGGACAGGAACAAACTGCCCGGGAAACCGAGTTCATCGCCGGCCAAATCCAGCGCTGTGATGTGATCACGGTGCGCTAGCAGTGCATCCAGTTCCTGCAGACAGGCGGCTTCGCCGAAGGTACGGCTCATAATGCCAATTAAACGGGCTTCAACGCCAAAGGTCTTGCAGCCCTCGCGTACGCCGGCAATAACGGCTTCAACCACACCTGCAACGGGGAGTTGATGCGCCATAGCCATGTAGCCTGGAGAAAAACGTAATTCAACGTAATGCAGACCATTACGTGCGGCATCCTCGATATTTTCAAATGCGACGCGACGACAGGCATCCAGCGATGCCAGCACTTTCACACCCCAGTCAAGCTTTGACAAAAAACTGACCAAATCAGGCTCAGTTGACGTTACCTGCACGTGAGGGATCAGCGTTTCAAGTGTTTGAGCAGGAAGCGTTAAATTAAACTGACGACCAAGATCCAGGATCGTTTGGGCACGGATGTTCCCATCAAGGTGGCGATGGACGTCGGTTAAAGGAAGGGAAGTATCAATCATGGTCGCACTCATGTTTTTAGGTAAAGTGCGCAGTATTATAAGAATAAATCGGGATAAAAATCTATGTTGCGCAATGATTAATTTCATTGCGCAACTTTAGTTAGCGCAGAGAGCGCAGGGCGTTAATTAATCCCTGAACGCCTTTCTCAAGTTTTGAACGGGGGCATCCGGTATTCAGGCGCACAAAACCGCATCCTTCCTCTCCGTAGGTCGATCCCGGCATGATCGCCACTTTTTGCTGGTGGATAAGCGCATTTTGTAACGCCTGGTCATCAACCTTGAGCGGACGTAAGTCTATCCAGGCCAGATAGGTGGATTGTGGGATCTGCCAGTTAAGTTCAGGGAACGCAGTATTAAGTTCATCAGCAACGTAATGCAGGTTGCCGGCAAGATAATCCCGTAAGGCATCCAACCAGTGCTCACCTTGCTGATAGGCGGCAATATGTGCGGTGAGTGCCAGCACCGCAGGAGAAGACAGTCCGTCGCGTCCCTTTAGCGCGCTGAGATAATCGTTGCGGCTATTGGCGTCTTCGATGATCCCATACGCGCCGGTTAATGCCGGGATATTGAAACTCTTGGAGCCGGAGGTGAGTAGCGCCCAGTCGCCGCGTGCGACATTGATCCACGGAATATGCGGTTGGTCTCCCCAAACCATATCCATATGGATTTCATCGGAAATGACGTTGACACCATGTCGCTGGCATAAGTCAGCCATGGTTTCCAGTTCCTCGCGCGTCCACACTTTGCCCGTTGGATTTTGTGGGCTACATAGCAGAAGAATTTTACTCTCGGGTCGTGAGAGAGCTGCCTCCAGCTTTGCCATGTCGCAATACCAATCGTCGCTCCGCTTTTCCAGAGCGACGGGGAGCACTGTGCGCTGGTTGCCTTCGATAGCCTTGTAAAAAGCATCGTAAGCTGGTGTATGGACAACGACCGCGTCGCCAGCAGACGACCACTGGCGGATGAGTTCAGAGACCATATAGATAACTGAGGGGCCATATACCAGCGATTGAGGATCGATCCGGGTATTGTGACGAGTGAGAAACCAGTGGCTAATGGCCGCCAGAAATTCGTCATTTTTCCAACGGCTATATCCTAATACGCCATGTGACAGGCGCTGGGTCAGCGCCTCCAGAATGCAAGGGGCCGTTGCAAAATCCATATCAGAGATGGTGAACGGCAGCAGATCGGCAGTGCCGAAACGGTCAGCGACATAATCCCACTGGGTACACCATGTTCCTTGCCTGTTCACAACCTTTGAAAAATCAAACATGTCGTTGTCCTCACGCCTGTACTGTATTCATCAGAACCGCGATTTCGTCTTTCACTGACTGGACCTGCGGGCCAATAACGACCTGAAGGTTATGCTGATTGAGCTGTACCACGCCAATGGCCCGGTTGTCTTTCAGGGCCTGGACATTGACGCGTGACATATCTTTGACCGACAAACGCAAACGGGTAATGCAGTTATCCAGACTAACGATATTCTCTGCGCCGCCCAGTGCCGCCAGAATTGCCGGGACATTGTAGCCAGATTTACCGGGTGTGCCTGCCATCACTTTCTCGATATTGCTGGCAACTTCGACATCACGGCCCGGTGTTTTCAGATTAAAGCGGGTGATCGCGAAGCGGAAGATAACGTAGTACACCGCAAACCAGATGGCCGCGACAACAGGGACCAGGTACCACTTGGTGGACAACCCGTGCAGGATCCCGAACACCACGAAGTCAATCAGGTTACCGTCTGTGTTGCCAATAGTCACACCGAGCACCGCCATCACGGTAAAGCCGAGGCCGGTTAACAAGGCGTGGATCACGTACAGAACCGGGGCAACAAACAAGAACAAGAACTCGAGTGGTTCAGTGGTACCGCCAATGACGCAGGCAATCAGACCAGAAATTAATAGCCCTTTAATTTTATGTCGATTCTCAGGACGAGCACAGTGATACATTGCTAATGCAGCACCCGGCAAACCGCCGAGGAATGCCGGCATTTTGCCCTGAGACAGGAAGCGGGTTGCGCTTTCAGAGAAGCCTTGCGTGGTTGGGCAACTCAGCTGCGCCTGGAAAATAGTGAGTGCGCCACTGACGCTATGACCACACACTTCCTGGGTACCGCCCGCTTCAGTAAAGCGAATGAGGGCCACCAGGATATGATGCAGGCCAAAAGGCAGCAGAAGGCGTTCACCGGTACCAAACAGCATCGGACCAAATTCACCTGCGCTGTTGATGATATTGCCGAGCCCGGTAATACCCATCGCAAATACAGGCCAGATCAGAGGGATAACTAATCCAACCAGCCCCATGACCAGTGAAGAAATGATGGGGACAAAACGGGTGCCGCCGAAGAAAGCTAATGCGTCCGGCAGACGGATATTGTGGAAGCGCTCATGCAGCATCCAGACAATGATCCCGGCGATGACTGCACCTAGGATCCCGGTGTCGATCGACTGGATCCCCAGGATGTTTTGGATGTTATTGGCCTTCAGGATTGCCGCATCAGTGGTGGGTAAAATCCCTTTCGCCGTCAACCAGAAGTTAACGGCAAGGTTCATGACCGCGTAGCCAACAAACCCAGCAAATGCCGCCACACCTTTGTTCTCGCGCGCCAGACCGAGAGGAATAGCAATACAGAACATCACGGGTAAGAAACTAAAGGCGAAAGAGCCGACTTTACTCATCCAGGTAAAAAGAGCCTGAAGCACCGGGTTACCCAATGCGGGGATCAGCGTTAAGACATCATGGCTGCTTAACGAACTGCCGATCCCCAACATGATCCCGCAGAAGGAGAGCAGAGCCACGGGCAACATAAAGGTTTTGCCCAACTGCTGGAAAAATTCCCATAACGTTATTTTTGGTGTGGTTCTCGTCGTCATCTAACGACTCCTCGTGAAAGCTCGGTGACTAATGATGGCGAGAAGATAAAACGTTTTACCTAATTTTAGTGCGGTATAAATCACATTATCGAATGATAATAGGGGGTATAACTATAACTGATTGATAAAACGTTTTATCCGTCACGTTATCAGGGAGTTTTCTGTTTTTATGGCTATAGCCAAAAAAATAACCATCCATGATGTTGCGCTGGCTGCGGGAGTTTCGGTCAGTACAGTCTCATTGGTGCTTAGTGGAAAAGGGCGTATCTCATCCGCAACCGGGGAGCGGGTAAACGCTGCCATTGAGCAGTTGGGGTTCGTACGTAATCGTCAGGCATCGGTACTGCGTGGCGGTCAGAGTGGTGTGGTCGGGCTGATTGTACGCGATCTGTCTGCGCCATTTTATGCTGAACTGACGGCAGGCCTGACGGAAGCATTAGAAGCACAGGGTCGGATGGTCTTTCTTTTACACGGCGGTAAAGACGGTGAGCAATTGGCGCAGCGTTTCGCGATGCTACTCAATCAGGGCGTGGATGGTGTAGTCATTGCGGGTGCTGCTGACAGCAGTGATGCACTTCGACAGCTGGCTGAAGAAAAAGGGATTCCGGTTGTATTTGCCTCCCGAGCCAGTTATCTGGATGACGTCGACACGGTCCGACCCGACAACATGCAGGCAGCGCAATTGTTGGTTGAGCATCTTATTCGGCACGGTCACCAGCGAATCGCGTGGCTGGGAGGACAGAGTTCTTCTTTAACCCGCGCAGAGCGTGTCGGCGGCTATTGTGCGACGCTGCTAAAATATGGTTTACCGTTTCATAGTGATTGGGTTCTGGAGTGTTCATCCAGTCAAAAACAGGCAGCCGAAGCCGTTACTGCACTGTTACGCCGCAACCCGACGATCAGCGCCGTTGTGTGTTACAACGAAACCATCGCTGTTGGCGCCTGGTTTGGTCTGATGAGAGCGGGGCGTCAGAGCGGCGAAATTGGCGTCGATCGCTATTTTGAACAGCAAGTTTCACTGGCTGGATTTGCGGATGTGGCGGAAAACGCGCTGGATGACATTCCCATTATCTGGGCCAGTACCCCGGCACGCGAAATGGGTTACACCCTGGCTGAGCGTATACTGCAGCGCATTGGTCATGATGACAGCCATTCCCGCAATCTGACGCTTTCCGCCCGACTGGTCACGCAGAAGTAGCTTGCCAAAATGCAAAAGCCCGATAAGCAGTATTATCGGGCTTGGTTCAGAGCATCATTACTGTTGTGGAACTGCCGGAGCATCCGGTTCGCCAAGGGTCGGCATACCGAACATACCAACAAACTCATCCAGTGGCATCTTCTGCCCGTTGAGTGTTACCTGGCCATTGGTGTACTGCAGGCTGGAACCGATGGTGTTGTCCTGCATCGTGGTAATGCGGAACATCTGCCCCATCGCTGCCAGACCATTGACCTGCTGTTTAGCCAGACCCGCGGCTTGCTCCTGCTGATAGCCTTCAATTTTGGCTATCTGTGTCATGAACTCAGTCGCCATATCCACAGGAATAGTCAGCTTCGCGTCCAGTGATTTGACAGAACGATCCACTTCCTGAGCCAGCGTTTGTGGCTCTTCTTTGGTCGCGGTTGGATCTTTAAGCAGCAGCGACAGGTTAAACGTCGTTTCGCCTTTCGCATTTTTCCAGCTTAACGGTGCAATGGTGATTACGGGTTCACCCTTCATCAGAATGGGCAGCGCATTAAAGAACGCTTCCGTCACTTTCTGCTGATAAAGCTCTGGGTTTTGGACGACATCAATCTGCGACATCAGCGCCTTGGTTTGGGCACTGTACTGCTGGCTGAACTGATGCAGGGCTTCACCGTCAATCTGACCCACTTTCAGCGTCAGCTTACCGCTACCCAAATCCTGACCCTGTAATTTAAGGCTGTTCAGGGTGTAATCCAGCTGGCTGTTCACGGTTTTTCCATCGTTAATCAGATCGGATTTACCATCAATTCCCATGCCTTCCAGCACGGCCAGCTCTTTGCCTTCGACCGATATTGACAGTTTATCGAGAGACAGCTTCTGGTCGCCGATGCGCTCACCAAAACTGGCGACGCTGCTAGACCCTTCGGTTGTCAGGTTATTAAAGGTAACTTGCACCTTCTGGTCGTATTCGTTGACTGCATTAACCTGACCGCTTTGCGCAGCGCCCGTCAGGGAAACCGCGTTACCGTCTTTATCTGCGGTGAACTGGAATTCCCCACCGCTAAAGGCCACTTTTTCGTCGCCTTTCTCGTAGTTCAACGGTTTGAGGGAGAGGTCTGAACGGGTGTCACCACTATAGCTAATTCGGGAGTTGATAACGAAAGGAGACTCGCCTTTGGCTATATCAAACAATGGTTTAGTGACATCGTTATTCACCAGTGTTGTTCTCACCGAAGCCATAGCAGGAATGAGGTTCAATGACTTAAGCTGGGTTAACGGGAAAGGGCCGTGATCCACCGTTTCATCCAGAACGATAGTTTGGCCTGCTTTCAGCCATGCGTTTTCCTGTCCGGCGATGGGTTTCACTACCAGTTGCAGTTGGCTATTGAACACGCCGCGCTGGTAGTTTTGATAACTCAGTTCAATTCCTGCCTCAGGTGAGTAGCGTTTGATCTGATCATTTGCCTGCGTCACCATCTCGGCGAGATGCGTTTCCAGTTTCTTTCCGGTGTACCAGGCGCCGCCCGTCCAGACGATACCCAGCGCAACCACCACACCCGCAGCTACCAGCGATTTTTTCATTTCGATATCCATAAAATAAAACCAGGCGTTTGAAGACGCCTGGAGGAGTGACATGTTTTTAACTCTCTACTAGCTTAGCAAGAGTTGTTAAAAATATCAGTATCTTGCTAGAGCTTGTTGTAAACACGCGCTAAACGGCCGACGCCGCTGACACTTATTGGCGATTCATTCGCACTAATAAATGCGGATTCACCCGGTTTTAGTACCAGACGTTGATCGCCTTTGCTCAGTAGCGCTTCACCTTCTATGCAGAACAAAATCGCCGCACTGTGCTGGCTAATCACGGCTTCCCCGGCAGACAGTTCATGCAGGGAGAAGGCGAAATCATCAACCGGGATCGGGAAGTCGAGTTCACCACCGGTTTTGACCGGAGTGGTCAACAGTTGGTTCGCCGGTTTTGCGACAAATTTAACGTTGGCCACCAACTCCGGGATATCAATATATTTCGGTGTCAGCCCAGCACGCAGCACGTTATCAGAGTTTGCCATGACCTCAAGTGCCACACCTTGCAGATAGGCGTGCGGCGTTTCCGCGAACAGGAACATCGCTTCGCCAGGATTTAGCTTCACCACATTCAGCAGCAGTGGGGAGAAAAGACCGCTGTCGTTCGGGTAGACATCAGCGATAAGGCGAATAGTCTGCCACGGTTCGCCTTGCTGGCTGTTAAGGGCTGATTTCAGTATTGCCAGTGCATGCGATTTTTCCTGGTCCTGCATATTTAACAGGCTGGCGAAAAGGTAGCTCAGGCGCTCGGCACCGGGTTCCTGTAAAAAGTGAGCAATGGCAGGGTGTGCGCCCGCAACTGGTTGTAACAATGCAACGATGTCAGAGAATTCGCGAAACGCATTCATCGCCAGGAATGGCGTCAGGGCAAAAACCAGCTCTGGTTTGTGGTTCGGATCTTTGTAGTTACGCTCAGCGGCATCCATTGGGATCCCGGCTGCGTTTTCTTTGGCAAATCCTATCTCAGAGTTGTGTTTGTTCGGATGGACCTGAATAGAAAGCGGTTGAGCGGCGCAGAGCACTTTAAACAGGAAGGGCAGTTCGCCAAAGCGTTTTGCTACGGCATCGCCTAACAGTGCGGATTTATCGTGCTCGATAACATCGCGCAGAGCAACGGGTTGGCCATCGGCCCCTTGAACCTGAGAGCTGCTTTTCGGATGAGCCCCCATCCACAGCTCGGCCATTGGCTGCTGGGTTGGGTTGGCAATGCCATAAAGTTCCGTTAACGCAGTTTTACTTCCCCAGGCGTAGTGTTGCACTGAGTTGATGAGTTTTTGCATTATCAATGCCCTGTTTCAATGTTGAAAAATCTCTGGCTATTAAACCAAGAAACCCCGGACGAAGTAACCTGCACGTGCAAAAAGTCGTACTAGTCTCAGTTTTTGTTAAAAAATTGTGTAGGATATGGTGACTCGCTTTTAATACCCTGAGTAATTCCGGTTGCAGAAAGCCATACCTTCTACAACCCGATCTGCGGCAGGGAAGCAGGGCAATGGAACATCTGCCCAGAGAATAACCAGACCGAGCAGTAAGTGAGAGCACAATGTCAAACAAACCCTTTCATTATCAGCATCCTTTTCCCCTCAAAAAGGATGATACCGAATACTATCTGCTGACCAGCGACCATGTTTCCGTTGCCGAATTTGAAGGGCAGGAGATTGTCAAAGTTGCGCCTGAGGCCTTAACTTTGCTGGCTCGCCAGGCGTTTCATGACGCATCGTTTATGCTGCGCCCTGCACATCAGCAGCAGGTTGCAGACATTCTGCGCGATCCGGATGCCAGCGAAAACGATAAATATGTCGCCCTGCAATTCCTGCGTAACTCTGATATCGCAGCAAAGGGCATTCTGCCGACATGTCAGGACACCGGCACAGCGATTATCGTGGGTAAAAAAGGACAGCGTGTCTGGACCGGCGGCGGTGACGAAGCGGCGCTGGCGCGTGGGGTTTATAACACCTACATCGAAGACAACCTGCGCTATTCACAAAACGCCGCGCTGGATATGTACAAAGAGGTGAACACCGGTACCAATCTGCCAGCACAGATTGACCTGTATACCGTCGACGGCGATGAATACAAATTCCTGTGCATTGCCAAGGGCGGTGGTTCGGCGAACAAAACCTATCTGTACCAGGAAACCAAAGCGCTGCTCACACCAGGCAAATTAAAAAATTACCTGGTGGAGAAGATGCGAACGCTGGGAACAGCAGCTTGCCCGCCATACCACATCGCGTTTGTGATTGGTGGAACGTCCGCAGAAGCCACGCTGAAAACGGTGAAACTGGCTTCGGCGAAATACTACGATGAGCTGCCGACCGAAGGTAACGAGCACGGTCAAGCATTCCGTGATGTTGAACTGGAAAAAGAACTGCTGATAGAAGCGCAGAACCTTGGTTTAGGCGCCCAGTTTGGCGGGAAATATTTCGCACACGATATCCGTGTGATCCGCTTACCGCGTCACGGCGCGTCGTGCCCGGTTGGCATGGGCGTTTCTTGTTCAGCGGATCGTAATATTAAAGCCAAGATCAACCGTGAAGGGATCTGGATTGAGAAGCTCGAACACAATCCTGGCAAATATATCCCGGAAGAACTGCGTCAGGCAGGCGAAGGCGAAGCCGTGCGTGTCGACCTGAACCGTCCGATGAAAGATATCCTGGCACAGTTGTCGCAATATCCGGTTTCTACCCGCTTGTCGCTGAATGGTACGATCATCGTTGGACGTGACATAGCGCATGCGAAACTGAAAGAACGTCTGGATAACGGCGAAAGTTTGCCGCAGTATGTTAAGGATCACCCAATCTATTACGCCGGACCGGCAAAAACGCCGGAAGGTTATGCATCTGGCTCGCTTGGCCCAACCACCGCCGGTCGCATGGATTCCTATGTTGATCAGCTTCAGGCCGCGGGCGGGAGTATGATCATGCTGGCAAAAGGAAACCGCAGTCAGCAGGTTACTGACGCTTGCCATAAGCATGGTGGTTTCTACTTAGGCAGCATTGGTGGTCCAGCGGCCGTGCTGGCCCAGGGCAGTATCAAGAGTCTGGAGTGTGTGGAATATCCCGAACTGGGGATGGAAGCCATCTGGAAAATTGAAGTGGAAGATTTCCCGGCGTTTATCCTGGTGGATGACAAAGGCAACGATTTCTTCCAGCAAATTCAGACGTCGCAGTGCGCACGCTGCGTTAAGTAACGTCAGCCGCCCTACGGGGCGGTTTTTTTTACCGCACGAACCACCAAACGACAGTTTTTTCCTCGTTAATACTCATAAGACCAATGCAAGTGGGCAATGTCGAAACATAACCTAATCAATCGTTAATATAAGGAGCAGGTAATGGTAACGGTACGCCGCGAGAATGATTCAATGGGTGCGATCGATGTTCCGGCCGATAAACTCTGGGGCGCGCAAACTCAACGATCGCTGGAGCATTTTCGCATTTCAACAGAGAAAATGCCGGTCTCGCTGATCCACGCGCTGGCGCTGACTAAGCGGGCCGCTGCGAAGGTTAACCAGGATTTGGGTTTGCTGGCTGCGGAGAAAGCCTCCGCCATCATGCAGGCTGCAGACGAGGTGCTGGCAGACAAACATCGTGATGAATTTCCGCTGGCTATCTGGCAGACCGGTTCCGGCACGCAAAGCAATATGAATATGAATGAGGTGCTGGCAAACCGGGCCAGCGAATTGTTGGGCGGCGTGCGGGGAATGGAGCGAAAAATACATCCGAACGATGACGTCAACAAAAGCCAAAGTTCAAATGATGTTTTTCCCACGGCAATGCATGTCGCCGCGCTGTTGGCTTTGCGCGAGCATCTGATCCCTCAGTTGAATGTGTTGACCACCACGTTACGTGAAAAATCGCATGCCTTCGCCGACATTGTCAAAATCGGCAGAACCCATTTACAGGATGCGACGCCGCTGACGCTGGGCCAGGAGATCTCTGGTTGGGTGGCAATGCTGGAACATAACCTGAAGCATATCGAACATAGTCTGCCGCACGTTGCTGAACTGGCGTTGGGCGGTACGGCGGTAGGAACCGGGCTGAACACCCACCCGGAATATGCCGAGCGGGTTGCGGATGAACTGGCTGTGTTGACCTCTGCACCTTTTGTCACCGCGCCGAATAAATTCGAAGCGCTAGCCACCTGTGATGCACTGGTACATGCCCACGGTGCGCTCAAAGGCCTGGCCGCATCGCTGATGAAAATCGCCAATGATGTACGCTGGCTGGCATCCGGTCCGCGCTGCGGCATTGGCGAAATTTCTATTCCTGAAAATGAACCGGGCAGTTCCATCATGCCGGGCAAGGTCAACCCGACACAATGTGAAGCCCTGACTATGCTGTGCTGTCAGGTCATGGGTAACGATGTTGCCGTTAATATCGGCGGGGCATCAGGGAATTTTGAACTGAACGTCTATCGCCCGATGGTTATCCATAACTTCCTGCAATCGGTTCGTTTGTTGGCAGATGGTATGGAAAGCTTCAACGAGCACTGTGCGACAGGGATCGAGCCAAATCGTGAACGCATTGATCAGTTGCTCAACGAGTCACTGATGCTGGTAACCGCGCTAAACACCCATATTGGCTACGATAAAGCGGCTGAGATTGCTAAAAAGGCGCATAAAGAAGGACTGACCTTAAAAGCGTCAGCCCTGGCGCTGGGATATTTAACCGAGGCCGAATTCGACAGTTGGGTCCGCCCGGAACTGATGGTCGGTAGCATGCGACCGGGTCGTTAATCCGCTACATACAGGTGCAGCCGTGGGATAATCAGTCTTAACGGTTGCGCCTGAGGTTTAAAACGGTGCTGAACATTGTCAGCATCGTAGTTCAGTAATCCTCCGATATCCGGCACCGTCATGCCGTTTTCGTTATTTATTAGCGCAATTAATGGCGTCGGGCAGGCATATTGCACCTGTTTTTGCTGCCCTTTGTACCAGACGCGGGCGATGGGTTGTACTTTGACCGGGCGTTTGATCTTCAATTTTGCCTGTTGTGGTAGGGCAGCGATGTCCTGGTATTCGCGCTCAAGCCTGGCCTGCCACTCTTCGCGTGTCCACGGATGCACGCTGCGTGGTGACGTCAGGCTCTTTTCCAGTTGTTGCAGTACCTCATCACGCGTCAGGTTCTTAATAATGTGCTTGTTGGCCCAGCCAAATCGCAGGGTAGCCGGTTCTCTGACAACCGTTAGCGTCCGATAGGCGTTCAACGTAATCAGCCCTGGTAAGTGGCGGTGCACCCATTCAAAACGTGCGGCCGATGGCAGACCAGACTCTACGGTGACAATGCGCTCAAAGGTGGTTTTAAGCTGATTAATACGTTGTATTTGCTCTTCCAGCATGGTTTGTGTGCCGGTATCCACCTGATAGCAGAGTACCCCCGGCAGGCGGACAGCCGCTTTGCTACTGCGATTCTCGGACTGCTGTTGAATAAACAGGTGGCGATAGTGGCGTAGTGCCAGGGTTTCCGCCTCTTTACCCAAGTGCTGTTTTACGTCGATGGTTTCCAGTGGCGCATGTTCTGCCTCTTTCACCACTTCCGGCAAAGAGAACACGCGGGCAATCAGTAGTGTCTGCTGTTGCAATTGCGCGGTGAGGTGTGCCAGTTCTTGTTCCATCTGGCGAAAGGTTCCGTTTAAGCGTTCGACGAGATCGTAGCGAGCCATAGGTTTACCATTTTAGTTACAACATACTTTTTTATAGCACAAGATACCCAGCCTGACCACCGAGCCGTGTAGGTCAGGCAGCTGAAAATTCAGGTATGTTATGCCAGACAGGCCAACTGAAGGAGAAGCGGGCACCACCCAGTTCACTTTCATCACAGACCACCGTACCGCCCATAGCCAGAGCGATAGAGTGGACGATGGCGAGGCCAAGTCCGCAGCCACCTGTCGCCCGGTCACGGCTGGGGTCCAGACGTACAAACGGTTCAAAAATTTGCTCACGCGCAGCTGGCGCGATGCCGGGTCCATCATCTTCGACGATCAGCGTTGCCTGACTCCCATTGAGTTTCAGGCTGGCTTGAACCGTAGACTGGCAGTATCGCAGAGCGTTATTTAACAAATTATCCAGCACACGCTCCATCAAGCGCATATCCAGTGCGCCGTAATCTCCGATCTGAAGATGGCGCAGGCGTACCGCACGATCAGGGTTGACGCTTTGTACATCTTCCAGATGGGTTGTTAGCCACACGGGCAGGTTCGGAACACTGAGTTTTAGCTCATTTTGCGGCCTATCCAGACGAGCATAGGTGAGCAATTCTTCAATTAACGCTTCCAGTTGACCAATATCGCGGTTTAGCGCCTGTGATTCCTGCTCGGTGAGGTTATCGCTCATCTCCAGGCGGTAACGCAATCGCACCAGTGGTGTGCGAAGCTCATGGGCAATGCCGTCAATCAGCTGTTTTTTACTGGCAATCAGGGCATTGATATTGTCTGCCATTTGGTTAAACGCCACGCCCAGACGCTCAAAGCTTGAGCCGCTGTCAAAGTGCAACCGTTCATTAAGATGTCCTTCACCAAAACGCTGTGCTGCGGCCTCCAGTCTGAGCATCTCTTGCCAGTGTGGACGCATCCAGATCAGCACAGGGAAGGCCAATGAAATAGCAATGAAGGCCATCAGCGCGACGTCCAGCAAGCGCATCTGGTGCAGGAAATAGAGATAAGGTACGGGGCCGACAGCCAGTACATAGTGGCTTCGCGGAATTCGTTGAATAAAGGTGTACTGATCGTCGAGCGCAACGATATCGCCTTCCCGTAAGCGCTGCATGGTGGGAGCATCAAGATGGTATTTATTCAACGGTTCTACGCGAAGATCAAAAGACAGATTTAAATCCATCTCTTTCAGGGTTTTCCCCCAGTCTCGCGGTGGGATTTCGCGTAATTCGCTGCGCATCAGATACAACGAACTTTTCATCAAGTCGTCGAGCGACTGTCTACCCGCACGTTCTGCGGTGAATTTGTACACCAGGCCAACCAGCAGGGTCATCACCAGAAAACAGACAAACAACAAGAGATAAAACTGCACAAACAGCTTTTTCATACAAATCACCAAACACTCAATAGGTTAGCTAATGTGCAGTTGCCCGCGGAACAGGTGGGCGGTATCACTGTATCCACTGACGCACAGGGTGAATATCAATCCGACCACCATCAACGCACTTGTCCTGGCAGATTACACGGTATAAACCATTTCTGCATTCTTATGAGCTACCATGCGACTATACAGGATCGCCATTTAATGAGCCTAACGCAACGCAAGACCAACCACTCAATAGGCCTGCATCCGTGAAAAAAGTTCGTTTTATACAACAACGAGATCCTGCGCCGACACAATAGCGAAACCACTTATATGAGTATGTGTATTTTCACCGACAATTAGGTGGCTTATTTTTGAGCGGAACCGATAAGGTTATATATACCTAAAATAGCAACACTGACCTTCTTTAAATAAATTTAAAAAGTAGAAGTGGGTTGCTTTTTTGGATTCTGATTGGTTGTGATGAAAATAAACGAATAGCTTGATAAGTGAGGGGGGGCAGAGGCCGTTATTCGAGGGTATCGAATAACGCCTCAAGATCTCCATAGAATGAAATGCTGTCATTCTCCCATCTTCTGTAAACGGCGATACCGGATTTATTCCCCGTTTTAGGTCATGCAGACCGATACGGCTGTCTACACCCGTCGGCTTGCAGTTGTAAGTTCTTAGGGGGCTACACTCATGGAACTTAGCGCGGTACTAGCGCAGAAACACCTTTCCAATCATATAGGTCGTTGCCTGTCCACCTATATACACACGGTCGCCCACGAGCTGGCAGCGTAACTCTCCGCCGCGTTCGAATCCCTGGTGTGCCAGCATCTGCATTTTGTTTAGCTGCCTGGCCCAGTAAGGGATGAGCATCGTGTGCGCTGAGCCGGTGACAGGGTCTTCTGCCACAGCCTCCCCTGGGCAGAAGAAACGGCTGACAAAGTCGTATTCGCCTTCACCTGGCGCGGTTATACAAACCATTTTCCCGAGAGGGATCATGGCATTAATATCCGGTTTAACCGCTTCAACTTGCTGCTGATTTTCCATCACCACCATATAATCACGCGCCATGCGTACTTCTTTATATTCCGTGATACCTAACGTTTGCAGTAGTAATGCCGGCGGTACAATAGATTCGGTTTCCCATGCAGGAAAATCAAGCGTCAGCCATTTCCCATTGCGGCTTACCGTCAGTGCGCCGACAAATCGGGTTTCAAAATGAATAATGGTGTTTGGGTAATTAAGGTGTTCAAAGATGACATGTGCCGCAGCAAGTGTGGCATGGCCACAGAGGTTGATTTCACCCTGAGTCGTAAACCAGCGTAATTCAAAACCTTTCTGTGTTGGGACGAAAAAAGCGGTTTCCGACTGGTTATGCTGCTTTGACATTTTTAATAGTGTTTCATCAGGTAACCATTCTGTGAGCGGGCATACTGCGGCAGCGTTTCCGCCAAATGTGGTAGTGGTAAAAGCATCTATCATAAAAAAATCAATTTGCTGCATAGCGTAAACCTCTCATCAGTTCTGGCGGAAATCGCACTCTAGCACGCCATGTTAATCCGGTATTTAGAATTTTTTATCTATCTGAATTATTTCGATTTCGCTACCCGCTATGATTTTTATTTAATGTAAAATTTCATTTGAAACGCTACTTATTGATGATAGGAATGGCATTGGCGTTGTCTGCATCTGTTCAGGCGGGTGAGAATGTGACTGTCGGCGGTTATGCTCATACCAAAACAGCAGGAAAAAGCCTGAGTGGTTTTAATGCGAAGTATGGATACACGCCCGATGAAAGTGATTTGGGAGTCATCTCCTCGCTCACTATTTCCGCTGACAATGAAAACGATATTGACCGTGGATATAATACCGATCACTAATCCGAAATATGAGTTGCCCGTGACGTTTACTGTCGATCTATCTCATATTTGTCTCTTATTATCCCGTTACTTTCTTGAATTAATTATTTTCGGTTCCTGGTGGGGGGGGTATTGAACCTGCTCATTGAGTATCCGGTTAATTCATCTGTGTTTTAGGTACTGGATAAAATAAGAATGAAACGTTCACGCTTTTCACATCCGCCTGCGGATGTGGCTTTTTCACACGGACTGCGCCGTCTGGCCTGGCTCAACATCGTCGTACAGATGGTCTTTCCGCTGGCGACAGCCTTCACCCCAACGATGGCTGGCGCCGGCGAACAGCATTTCCTGCAGCAGCCTGCGCCGCTGTCTGATGTACAGCACGGCATTCCCACGACGGTCTATACCCTGGGGGCCAGCGAGACCACAGCAATGGTGGCCCGAAAATACAACATCACCCCCGGCCAGTTGCGTGAACTCAATCAGTTCCGCACCTTTGCTCACGGTTATGACCATCTGCTGCCCGGGGATGAGCTGGATGTGCCTGTATCCCCGCTGACGGTACTGCCCTCTGCCGGACATAAGGCTGCCGGAGAGGACGTTGATGACCAGGCACAGAAGGTGGCCGGGTATACCACACAGGCGGGCAGTTTCCTGGCCGGCAGTTCAAAAAGTGATGCCGCCGCGTCCATGGTGCGCGGTATAGCCACCGGGGAAGCCGGCGGGGCTCTTCAGCAGTGGCTGAGCCACTTCGGGACTGCCCGCGTACAGCTTGATATGGATGACAGCTTCTCCCTGAAAAACTCACAGTTTGACCTGCTGCTGCCCCTGTATGACCAGAGCGATAACCTGGCGTTCACCCAGGGCAGCCTTCACCGGACCGATGGCCGGACCCAGGCTAACCTCGGTGCCGGTCTGCGTTACTTTACGCCCAGCTACATGCTGGGCGGGAACTTGTTCGGGGACTACGACCTGTCCCGCGACCATGCGCGTATGGGGGCCGGTGTGGAGTACTGGCGTGACTTCCTGAAGCTGGGCGCCAACGGTTACATGCACCTGACGGGCTGGAAGGACTCCCCGGACCTGGCCGACTACCAGGAGCGGCCTGCCAACGGCTGGGACATCCGGGCTCAGGCCTGGGTACCGTCACTGCCGCAGCTGGGCGGCAAACTCACATATGAGCAGTATTATGGCAAAGAAGTTGCTCTGTTCGGGGTGGATGGCCGGCAAAAGAACCCGCATGCCATCACGGCCGGAATTAATTATACCCCGGTCCCGCTGATTACCCTTGGGGCGGAGCAGCGTCAGGGCCAGTCCGGAAAAAACGATACCCGGCTGACGGTGGACATAAACTTCCAGCCGGGCGTACCGTGGCGCAGCCAGGTGGACCCGACCGCCGTGGCGCCGATGCGCAGCCTGGCCGGCAGCCGGTATGACCTGGTGGAGCGTAACAACAATATTGTGCTGGAGTACCGGAAGAAAGAGACGATACGTCTGCATACAACAGACCTGATTACCGGCTATGCCGGGGAGCAGAAGTCTCTGGGGGTATCGGTGACCAGCAGATACGGGCTGGAACGCATTGACTGGGACGCCGCCGCCCTGAACGCGTCCGGCGGTAAAATCGTGCAGAACGGCAGTGATTATACGGTGGTGTTGCCGGCATACCAGACTGCGGCTCAGGCGGTGAACACGTACAGGGTCAGTGGTGTGGCAGTGGACACGAAGGGAAATCACTCTGACCGCAGTGACACCCAGGTGACGGTGCAGGCGCCGGAGGTGAATAAACAGTACAGCACCTTCACGCCTGCCCGCAGCGACCTGCCTGCGGACGGAAAGAGCACACAGGTACTGGCCCTGACGCTGCGGGACGGGAATAACCAGCCGGTGAACCTGGATATAATGGATATCACCCTCAGTACCGTCGGTCTGAAAAGTGCCATGGTATCATCGCTGACGAAAAAATATCCGGGCGTGTACACCGTCACGGTGACATCGGGGACGGATGCTGAGACGCTCACCCTGACACCGTCGGTAGGCGGTAGCACGCTGTCACCGGCGAAGGTGACCATCAGCAGCGTTACGCCGGACGCGGCGAAGTCGGCCATCAAAACCGACAACACCACCTATGTGGCTGGCTCGGATATGACGGTGACGGTGACTCTGAAAGATGCAAACGACAATGCGGTGACCGGGGTATCCGCGTCGCTGGACAAGGCGGTCACGGTGGCAAACGCCACGCTGAAAGCGGGCAGCAGCTGGAAGGATAACGGCGACGGTACCTACACGGCGACGTACACGGTGACGACGGTGGGGACGGACCTGAAGGCGACGCTGCAGCTGAGTGGCTGGGGTGCGGCAGATACCTCAGGGGCGTATGCCATCACGGCAAACACACCGGACGCGGCGAAGTCGGCCATCAAAACCGACAACACCACCTATGTGGCTGGCTCGGATATGACGGTGACGGTGACGCTGAAAGATGCAAACGACAATGCGGTGACCGGAGTATCCGCGTCGCTGGACAAGGCGGTCACGGTGGCAAACGCCACGCTGAAAGCGGGCAGCAGCTGGAAGGATAACGGCGGCGGTACCTACACGGCGACGTACACGGTGACGACGGTGGGGACGGACCTGAAGGCGACGCTGCAGCTGAGTGGCTGGGGTGCGGCAGATACCTCAGGGGCGTATGCCATCACGGCAAACACACCGGACGCGGCGAAGTCGGCCATCAAAACCGACAACACCACCTATGTGGCTGGCTCGGATATGACGGTGACGGTGACGCTGAAAGATGCAAACGACAATGCGGTGACCGGAGTATCCGCGTCGCTGGACAAGGCGGTCACGGTGGCAAACGCCACGCTGAAAGCGGGCAGCAGCTGGAAGGATAACGGCGACGGCACCTACATGGCGACGTACACGGCGACGACGGTGGGGACGGACCTGAAGGCGACGCTGCAGCTGAGTGGCTGGGGCAGCCCGTCGTCGTCTGAGACATACGTCATACACGACGCAGCGGCGTTAAAAAATATCTCCGTCAACGGGTATACCTTCGCCAGCAACGCCGGATTCCCGACAACGGGCTTCAAAGGCGCGGAGTTCAGGCTGGAACTGAGTAACGCCAGCGCAACGGATTACGACTGGAAAGCAGATGCCAACTGGGTAGCGGTGACTGACGGGGTGGTGAGCTTTACCGGCACGGGAACTAAAGACAAGGTCACCATCACGGGCACGCCGAAAGGCGGCGGTACGGCAATAACTTACTCGTTCACCCTGAGCAGTTGGTATATCAATGCTGGAGGTAGACTAATGAAATGGCCTGATGCCGCTGCATACTGCTCACAGTCCGGTTACAGTCTGCCAACTGTGCAACAGCTTAATGGCAATGGCGTTGGCATACGAGACGCTCCGGGCGGACTGTGGAGCGAGTGGGGGCGTTTATCGAATTACAATGGCGCGAGTTTCTACAACAGCAACTACTGGTCGTCGGAGCAGGAGAACAGCGACACCCACTACCTCGTCTACCTCGTCTACCTGGGCACTGGCTACGTCATCAGCAACTACGACAACTACAATAACAGTGTGGTGTGTCGTCAGGGTCTTTAGCATTTTACCTTTAATTTTTAACCTTTGGTTTTTTATTTTTCAATGCGTTTATCTTCCCCCGCGCTTACGCGGGGGAAGCCTGAGGAGAATGAATGATGGAGATAAAGGAGAGGCTGGCGCTGAGTGCCCGTCCGGGAAAGCTTACGCTTATCCGGACGGGCATGTTGAAGCGACAGGCGTATTTGCGGCCCCGGCAAAGACAGCGACAAACCCCATACCCGCAAGGAAACTGACAGGTAAATGCAGTAGTGGTGCAAGTGCATTACCCAGTGTGGCCCCAATATAAAAAAGTGGGGTGACTTCTCCTCCTTTAAAACCTGTGCCCAGTGAGACCGCGGTAAATACCAGTTTGCCCAGAAAATCCCAGGAGGGGAGCTGTTGCCGGAAAGCATCCACGATCACCGGAATGCCGAGGCCGATATAGCGATCTGCCGCCAAAAAGTACACCGCGACGGCCACGACAAGTCCCCCAATGAACGGCCTAAACGGTGCGTAACGAACGGTTCGCTTCATAACGCTACCAATGGTATGCGTGAGGTTAGCGAAGACCCGCGCGGTAAAACCAAAGCAGCAACCAGCGATAATTACGGCAATCAGTGTCCATGCAGAGAAATCAGGGACCTGAGAGATGGCGTAATGTGTATGTTTTACACCCCACAACAAACCTGTCTGATCGGCGACGATAGCAGCAAAAATACAGGGAATAAGTGCATTGTAATTCATGCGGCCGATCGCCAGCACCTCAAGACCAAAGATTGCACCCGCAAGCGGGGTGCCAAATACGGATGAAAACCCCGCGCTGATGCCCGCCATTAGAACAAGACGCCGGGAGTCAGGTGTCAGTCTAAAAATACGCGTAAACTGATCGGCGATGGATGCACCCATTTGTACTGCCGTTCCTTCACGCCCAACTGAGGCACCAAACAGATGAGAAATCACGGTGCTGATAAAAACCAGCGGCGTCATGCGTAGGCGGATGATGCTGTGAGGATGGTGGATTTCATCAAGAACGAGGTTATTGCCACCCTCAACGGCGCTTCCGTACAACAGATAAATCCATCCTACAATGAAACTGGCGACAGGAAGTAACCAGATAAGCCAATGGTGGTTGACTCGGGTCGTAGTGGCCCAATCAAGAGAAAACAGGAATAATGCAGAAGCTGTGCCGGTTAGTACGGCGATGAGCAAAGCAAGGCCAAGCCATTGCCCGAGTGCAGTTATTGAATTATTGAGCAGAAAGTGATTTGAGCGCATTGACGCATCCTCAGATGAGTTATCATCCCGGACACACAGCGCAGCATGGCTAAAAATACGTGCACCTGCTTCTTCCCGGTCCGGGAATATAAAGCAGGCATCATTAGCCACATGGCGGTTCAAGGGGGAATGCCATCCCCTGTGTGCGCTATATTACTATAAGAATCGATTCAGCAAAAGAGCGTAGACTCCTGGCTAACATGAGGGAACACAGTGGAAAAATGCATGTTTCAAACCTGGCTTCGCCACTGGGCGCTCATTCCTGACGGCAATCCGGTTATGACGCGAACATCAGCGCTATTACCCGTTACCACAATCAAAGAGGGCCGGAAAGCCATGCTTAAGCTCACCGATGATGAAAATGAGCGTACTGGTGGTGAGCTTATGGTGTGGTGGAATGGCAGCGGTGCGGCGCAAGTGATCGCTCATGATCATGGCGCGACCCTGCTAGTACGCGCAACAGGAGCGGATTCGTTATCCGCGATGTCCCGAACGGGGGAGGATGCGCAGGCATGCCGTATTCTTTGCAATACCGCCCGACAACTCCATCGACCAGCCAATGCGTCTACACCGGTATTAACACCGCTGCGGCACTGGTTTCGCCATCTTGCCCCTGCGGCGAAAATTTATGGTGGCGTCATGACGCGCTGTGCAGAGATCGCAAACGAATTGTTCTCTTCTCCTCAGGATGAGGTCGTATTGCATGGTGACTTACATCACGGCAATGTCCTCGATTTTGGCCCGGCAGGCTGGCTGGCAATTGATCCCAAGGGGCTGCTGGGTGAGCGAGGGTTTGATTACGCTAATATATTCACGAATCCTGACCTTGCCGATCCCCGCGTTGCTATCGCGACAGACCCAAATATTTTTAAGCAACGCGTGCAACTTGTCTCTGAGATAGCCGGGATTGAACGACAGCGACTGCTGATGTGGATAGCCGCATGGTGTGGTTTATCTTCTGCATGGTTTCTGGAGGATGGGGAAAATGCGGCGATAACCTTGCGCGTCGCGGAATTAGCGATTGCTGAACTGGACGAAGAGAGCAGGCAACTTTGATCTAAGACACTGGGCTGGTAATTCTTAAACGTTATCATTAGGCTGGTAAACGTTTTATTAATCTATCAGTGTACGGCGGTGATGTTGTGTTGTTTATTACAAAACGAGTGGGCCGGAAATAATGACTTCGTTGTTTTCATTAATAAAAAAACGGCCAAACCTCATATTGCTGGTGGTTTTTCTCATCGGATCAAACATAGTCGCCTGGCTCTGGGCATTCACCGCGTTTAGGCATAATACGTCACTTCTGGCATTGAGCCTGATCGCGTGGTGTTATGGTTTGCGTCATGCAGTCGATGCCGATCATATTGCTGCCATAGATAGTGCGACGCGAAAGCTCATGCAGCAAAAGAAACGCGCACTGACGACGGGGGCATGGTTTTCTCTGGGACACTCCACCATCGTCGTGCTGGCAAGCATGGGTATTGCTCTGACCACCAGCGTGTTTAAGCAGCATATGGTATGGTTTCAGAATATTGGTGGCATTATTGGTACCGCCGTTTCTGCCGCATTTCTGCTGATTTTGGCTACCATCAACCTCATCATTTTCTGTCAGGTTTGGAAGGCGTTCCGCCATCTGAAACGTACCGGTATTTATGATCTCTCCACGGAAGATGTCACGGTTTCAGGTCCGCTGAGTTGGCTATTCCGCTCAGCCTTCAGGCTAGTTGGGAAAGACTGGCACATGTATTTTGTTGGTTTCTTATTTGGTCTGGGCTTTGACACTGCGACTGAAATCTCGTTGTTGGGCATATCAGCTTCAAGCGCCTCCAACGGGATGTCTGTCTGGTCCATTTTCGTCTTCCCGGCACTGTTTACCTGCGGTATGGCGCTGATTGATTGTCTCGACAGTATACTGATGGTTGAGGCCTACGGTTGGGCATTCAATAAGCCACAACGTAAGCTGTATTACAATATGACCATTACCGGAACCTCAGTGATTGTGGCGCTGTTTATCGGCGGACTGGAGGGGTTGAGCCTGCTGTCTGATGCGTTTTCGTTACAGGGCGGGCTGTGGGACACGGTCAGTAACTTAAGCGACCACATGGGCAATGTCGGGTTTGCCATTATTGGTGTCTTTATTGCGTGTTGGATTATTTCCGCGTTGAACTACCGTTGGAAAAAATATGACGGTCTGACGTTCAGTTGAGGTAGAAAAATCGATATGCAACTCAACGCGACACTGTCACGTTGAATTGCATTCACGCGATTGGTTATGCGGTTCATCCAGTGGGTTATTTCTGAGACTCGTCGTCCCAGGCATGCGGAGCGAACAGATAACCTTTGTTGCGTACCGTTTTGATTCGATAGGGTTCAGTCGCGTTATCAAGCAGTTTTTTGCGCAATCGGGAGATTGCGACATCGACACTGCGGTCCATACCGTCGTAGCTTACGCCGCGCAGGTTTTTCAGCAAGGCATCGCGATCCATAATCTGCCCGGCATGGGTTGCCAGCTCCCAAAGTAACTCAAAATCCGCTGTAGAGAGGGCGACTTGTTCACCGCCGAGCAGCACAGACCGATTCGTTGGGTCAATGGTTAGTGCGCCAAAACGCAGAGTGGTGTGCGGGGTGATGGTGGCAGCCTGAATCCCTTTTGCCTGGGCTGAATGTTCGTTTTGGCGTAAATGCAAGCGCAGGCGAGCCAGCAGTACTGCCGGTGGTGTGGTTTTCAGGATATAGTCGCAGGCACCCATTTCGAGGGCCAGAATATGGTTCATGTCGCTGTCCAGCGAAGTCAGCAGGACAATTGGGCCTTGCCAGCGCCCACGTAAATCACGGCAAATAGTCATACCGTCTTTACCTGGAAGCATAATATCTAACAACACCAGATCGGGTTGCACTTGCAGGATTTTCTCTTCGGCCAAATCACCACGAGGTTCGACGATAACCTCAATATCATGCCGGGCCAGATAGGCCGCAATCAGCGAACCTACTTCGGGATCATCTTCAACAAATACGATGGTGTTCATATCATTCATTTTGAATATAAAACGCCAACATACACCGCCATCGTTTTTCCTTCCATTAATCTTTTCTAAACGAGAACGCTTCCGTTATGCTAGGGACTGATGTTATTGATGTGTTAAGGCAAAACGATGGGGCTCGTAGTCAAAGCGGCGCTGGGTGCGCTGGTAGTGGTGCTGATTGGTTTACTGGCTAAAACAAAGAATTACTATATTGCGGGGTTAATTCCACTGTTCCCGACCTTTGCGCTGATAGCGCACTATATTGTGGCCAGTGAGCGTGGAATAGAGGCATTACGTACAACCATCGTATTCAGCATGTGGTCGATTATTCCCTATTTTGTCTACCTCATTTCACTGTGGTACTTCACCGGTTTTATGCGTTTACCCGTCGCGCTCATTGGCTCGGTAGTGTGCTGGAGCCTGAGCGCGTGGTTGCTGATCTTTTGTTGGATAAAACTGCACTAGCGCAGGTGGCGACCCCCGTCAACGGCAAAGCTGCGGCCGGTGACAAAACAACTGGTAAATAGATAGTCTATTAAATCAATGACTTCTTTTTCGCCGGGTGCTGTTTTCATCAACGACTTATTCAGCGCCTGCTGGCGATATTCTGCATCGTCACCTTCGTTAAACAGGATTAGTGAGGGGGCGATTGCGTTAACTTTCACTTCCGGGGCCAGTTTGCGGGCGAATGAGCGGGTCATATTATCCAGAGCCGCTTTACTGGCAGCATACGCAATATGCTTGTCGCTGCCGCGTTCTACGACGTAATCAGTAAAATGGATAATATCGCTGGCCGCATGCCCATGTCCGCGCAGCAGGCCTTCCAGCGCGTGATTAAGCAGGTAAGGGGTATTCACGTGGATCTGCATCATGCTGGACAGCACGTCAGAAAGCGGCAGCCCCGGTTTTTCGGCAACCCAGGCGCTGGCATTGTGCACAATAGCGCGTAAACCTTCGGTACGGGCTTTCACTTCATTGGCAAAAGCAAGGACCCCTTCGTCGGTCGCGAAGTCAGCCTGAATACACAGTGCCCCCGCCTCTTGCAGGCCTTCAATGGCCGGGTAGTGTGTCCGGTAGCTGACGATCACCGGCTGCTTTTGATTCAGAAAATGCCACGCGATGGCGAGACCGATGCGACGGCCCCCTCCGGTGATAAGTATTGGCAAAGCGGGCTTTTTACCCATCGAGATCTCCATGAGTCGCAAACGATGGGTCAAACATTTAACCCATCAGCATCCAGGTCGCTGGAACAGCTGCTACAAGAAGCAGGCCGATCAAAGCCATTTCCTGGCGTTTTAATACGTTGTCATGCGCGTGAGTTTTGCGGGCATAAAGGAAAACCAGCAACCCCGGAGCATACAGCACCACGGACAACAGCAGGTGCATCGGACCTGACGCGTACAGTAACCATAAGCCATAAATGCATGCACCGACACCAACAGCCTGATGAATTGGACGGGTCGCTATCTTCAGCAAAAATGCGCCGACGAGGAAATAGGGCACCAGAATCATCTCTGAGGCAATAGTCAGCAGCGTATTGTAGTCAGAACCTGTGAGCCAGATCAGCACCAGACAGACCTGTACGCAGATGTTCGTCAGCCACAATGATGCAGATGGCGCGCCTTGCGCATTTTGACGCGCAAAAATACGCGGAAATGCTTTGTGAGTGGATGCCAGAAACGGGACTTCCGCCGCCATAATCGTCCAGCTCAAATAGGCACCGCAGACAGAGACTATCAACCCCGCGGCGATAATGATTTCGCCCCATGGCCCCATCATTTTTACCATCAGACCAGCCATTGATGGGTTGCGGATTTCAGCCAGTTCCGGGCGTGCGACCACGCCAAGAGAAAGCAGGGTCACCAACAGATATACGCCAAGCGCGGCAAGTACGGCCAGCAACGTTGCGCGTCCGACATCGCGTTTGTTCCTCGCCCGTGCGGAAACCACGACAGCGCCTTCCACACCGATAAACACCCACAGGGTGATAAGCATGGTGTTTTTAACTTGCTCCCAAACAGGAACACCCAGTTTCACACCGGTAAAGTCCAGGCTAAAGGTGTCGAGCTTAAATAACATGAATGCCAGCACGATAAACAGGCCGAGCGGCAGTAGCTTCGCCAGCGTCGCCACCAGATTAATGCTGGCGGCTGTCTGTACGCCACGTAACACCAGAAAATGCACGATCCACAGCAGTACCGATGCGCCAACAATAGACTGCCAGGTATTCCCGTCGCCAAACAAACGCAACGCAGGTGTATCGGTAAAGAAGCTAAGTGCGGAAAAGACGATAACCAGATAGGAAACGTTAGCGATAACGGCACACAGCCAATATCCCCACGCGGAGCAAAAACCGATCAGTTCGCCGAAGCCTTCGCGCGCGTAGGTAAAGATACCACCATCCAGTTCCGGGCGGATACGTGTCAGGATAAGCATGGCAAACGCGAGCAGCAGGATCCCCGCACCCGTAATCGCCCAACCAATCAATAACGCTGCCGGGCTGGCTACCGCAGCCATATTTTGTGGCAGGCTGAAAACACCAGCGCCAAGCATTGAGCTTAGAACCAGCGCTGTCAGTGCGCTCAGACCCAATTTCTTTTCCATTTGTATCCAGTTACAAAAACGAGAGTGAGAGAATAATTATTTTGGCAAATCGCATAAAAATGGTGAAAGCGACTCAAGGCGCGGGATTTTACGGAGAGAAGACAGCGCATGCAATGGGGATAGGCAGATTTTTGACTAAAAATGCTAAAGGCGGCATAAAGCCGCCTTTTATTATTACTATTGCCTGTTACTTATACAGGTCGGCGCTGATGGTCATGTTGTTACCACGTTCCGACCACTGGCGGGTGATGTGGTAGTACTTCGCACCTTTTTTCGCTGCACGTTTAGCAACCTGGTAAGAGACTTCGGTCATGTTGCCATAGTTACCGGTGAACTTGATGCTGTCGAATGGCACCATCATCGCGGCGGTAGCTTTGTTCAGCTCTTCAACTTTAGTACCGTCAGGCAGGGTGACAGTGTAACGTCCACCTTTAGTTGATTGAGTTTCGAAGAAACGACCCACTTCGGCACTCGGAGACGCGGTCGTTGCCACGCCAGGAATTTCAACTTTCTTCGCGGCTTCGCCACCGGCTGCTAACGCAGCACGTCCGGCATCAGAATCAGCAGGGATCGCATCAGGGCTTTGAACAACACGTTTTTTCGCATCTTCTTTGTAGATGAATGCGGTAATACGTTGGTTACCACCCTGGTTGGCATCAACCTGGCGTACGATATAGAAAGAGTAAGCCCCTTTTTCTTTCGCCACTTTGGTGATGGCATCATTTACTTCAGGCTGGCTGCGGAAGAAACCCTGAACCGTAACGGTATCGAAAGGTTCAATCAGAACGGCCTGGTCTTTCGGTAATTCCATAACGCCGTTGATGACGCGATTTTTGGTGACTTCTGCTTTTTCAGCGTCGGCTTTATAGATATCTGCGACGACGCGCCAGTTACCGCCACTGCCAAAATCTGAGGTATCAACAACATAAAAGGAGGCTGCACCGTCTTTATCTGCACGACGGGATACGGCGTCTACCGCATCACCAATAGCATTAAAACGACCGGTAACCACAATGCGGTCATAGGGTTTCAGGGCAGCCGCTTGCTCCGGCGTCAATTCTGTCGCTGCATTTACAGAAAAAGCAGTCGCAGAAAGAAGAGCGGACGCCAGGAGAGTGTTCTTAAGCTTCATAAAAATAATCCTTCGCCTTGCGCAAACCAGGTACTGGTATTGTTATTGACTAGAAACGTGGCTGATTATTGCATTTAAATTGTGTCAGTGTCTGCGTGATTTTTCACTCATCGTGCCACCCATGCTAACAACATCGATAACATTTAGTGATATGTCTAAAAATTCGGCGTTTGGCGGCTAAAACTGATAAAGCAGTTGAATTTCATAAGTTAATTTAATGTTAATCAATTGTTCTATGGTGGCGCTTAATCATGTTTTGCCGCTTCGCTTGAGCGAATTATCAGCCTTTGCGGGCTATTTAAAGGGCATTATCCCTGCTTGCGAGTGAATTCATTCCTGTTTTGCAAATTTCATAATAAATACTGTTTTTTGGCGCTAGATCACAGGCGTCATTTTCAGTAGGTTATACAGAGTTTGTTACTGTTTTATTTTATTGAGGTAACACTGAGCTCTCTCGGGAGTGTGCGCATGCCTCTTGCGAACATTGATAAACCATCATCAAAAATACAGATGGAAGGGAACATTATGCGAATTGGCATACCAAAAGAACGGTTAACCAATGAAACCCGTGTTGCAGCCACACCGAAAACGGTTGAGCAGCTGCTGAAGCTGGGTTTTAGCGTCGCGGTTGAAAGCGGCGCAGGTCAACTGGCTAGTTTTGACGATAAGGCGTTTGTGCAAGCAGGCGCAGAAATTGTTGACGGGAATGCTGTCTGGCAGTCAGAGATTATCCTGAAGGTCAATGCGCCAGAAGCGTTTGAGATTCCGTTGCTTAATCCGGGTACCACGCTGGTGAGTTTTCTCTGGCCTGCGCAGAACCCTGAGCTACTGCAAAAACTCGCTGAGCGAAATGTAACGGTCATGGCGATGGATTCCGTGCCGCGTATTTCGCGTGCGCAGTCACTGGATGCCTTAAGCTCGATGGCTAACATTGCCGGGTATCGTGCAATTGTAGAAGCTGCACATGAGTTCGGACGGTTCTTTACCGGGCAAATTACCGCGGCGGGTAAAGTTCCACCTGCCAAAGTGATGGTAATCGGTGCTGGTGTGGCGGGATTGGCCGCTATCGGTGCGGCAAACAGCCTCGGGGCGATTGTTCGCGCCTTTGACACACGCCCGGAAGTAAAAGAACAAGTTCAGAGTATGGGCGCTGAGTTCCTTGAACTGGACTTTAAAGAAGAAGCGGGCAGCGGCGATGGCTACGCCAAAGTGATGTCCGAAGCGTTTATTAAAGCGGAGATGGAGCTGTTCGCCGCTCAGGCAAAAGACGTCGACATCATCGTTACCACCGCGCTGATCCCAGGGAAACCTGCGCCGAAACTGATCACGCGAGAGATGGTTGATTCGATGAAGTCCGGCAGCGTGATTGTCGATCTCGCCGCGCAAAATGGGGGTAACTGCGAGTATACCGTTGCCAATCAGGTGACCACCACCGAGAACGGCGTCAAGGTCATTGGCTATACCGATTTGCCGGGTCGTTTACCGACTCAGTCTTCGCAATTGTATGGCACCAACCTTGTCAACCTGCTGAAACTGTTGTGCAAAGAGAAAGACGGCAACATCACCGTTGATTTTGACGATGTGGTGGTGCGCGGCGTGACAGTGGTTCGCGATGGTGAAATTACGTGGCCTGCACCACCCATCCAGGTTTCTGCTCAGCCACAAGCGGCACCTAAAGCTGCACCTGCACCACAGGAAGAGAAAAAACCTGCATCCCCATGGCGCAAATATGCGCTGATGGCGCTGGTGGTGATTCTGTTTGGCTGGCTAGCCGATGTCGCGCCAAAAGAGTTCCTCGGACACTTTACGGTGTTCGCACTTTCCTGCGTGGTGGGTTACTACGTGGTGTGGAATGTCTCGCATGCGTTGCATACCCCGCTGATGTCCGTGACGAACGCTATCTCCGGAATCATCGTCGTGGGGGCATTATTACAAATTGGCCAGGGCGGCTGGGTGAGTTTCCTGAGTTTTATCGCGGTGCTTATTGCCAGCATTAATATTTTCGGTGGCTTCACCGTGACTCAGCGCATGCTGAAAATGTTCCGGAAAAACTAAGGGGTAACATATGTCTGGAGGATTAGTTACAGCTGCATACATTGTTGCCGCAATCCTGTTTATTTTTAGTCTGGCGGGGCTTTCCAAACACGAAACGTCTCAACAGGGTAACAACTACGGCATCGCCGGGATGGCGATTGCGCTGATTGCCACGATTTTTGGCCCGGATACCGGCAACGTCGCCTGGATTCTGGTCGCAATGATCATTGGTGGTGCAATTGGTATTCGTCTGGCGAAAAGAGTCGAGATGACCGAGATGCCGGAACTGGTGGCGATTCTGCACAGCTTCGTCGGTCTGGCAGCCGTACTGGTTGGTTTTAACAGCTATCTGTATCACGATACCGGTCTGGAACCGATCCTGGTGAACATTCACTTGACTGAAGTGTTCCTCGGCATCTTTATCGGTGCAGTAACCTTCACCGGTTCTATCGTGGCGTTTGGTAAACTGCGCGGCAAGATCTCATCTAAGCCGCTGATGCTGCCGAATCGCCATAAGTTGAACCTGGCGGCGCTGGTGGTTTCTTTCGTGTTGTTGGTCGTATTTGTTCGTACCGAGAGCGTGGGCCTGCAGGTCCTGGCGCTGCTGGTGATGACCATTATCGCACTGGCGTTTGGCTGGCACCTGGTCGCATCCATCGGTGGGGCCGATATGCCGGTCGTCGTCTCTATGCTGAACTCTTATTCAGGATGGGCGGCGGCAGCGGCAGGCTTTATGCTGAGCAACGATCTGCTGATTGTTACGGGTGCGCTAGTCGGTTCCTCGGGTGCGATTCTGTCTTACATTATGTGTAAGGCAATGAACCGTTCTTTCATCAGCGTTATTGCAGGGGGATTTGGCACAGACGGCTCCTCAACCGGTGATACCGAAGAAGCAGGCGAACATCGCGAGATCAATGCCGAAGATACCGCTGAAATGCTGAAAAATTCGCATTCCGTGATTATCACCCCAGGCTACGGTATGGCGGTGGCGCAGGCGCAGTACCCGGTGGCAGAAATTACTGAGAAACTGCGCGCCCGTGGTATCAAAGTCCGTTTTGGTATTCACCCGGTAGCAGGGCGCTTGCCTGGTCATATGAACGTGCTGCTGGCGGAAGCCAAAGTGCCGTATGACATCGTGTTGGAAATGGATGAGATCAACGATGATTTCGCCGATACCGATACCGTGCTGGTTATTGGCGCGAATGATACGGTAAACCCGGCAGCGCAAGACGATCCGCGCAGCCCGATTGCCGGAATGCCCGTACTGGAAGTGTGGAAAGCGCAGAATGTTATCGTGTTCAAACGCTCAATGAACACCGGTTATGCAGGCGTGCAGAACCCGCTGTTCTTTAAAGAAAACACCCATATGTTGTTTGGCGATGCCAAAGCCAGCGTGGATGCAATTCTAAAAGCGTTGTAATGCGTGCCTAAAAGTAAAACGGCCTCTGCGGAGGCCGTTTTTTTTGTTAAACATCCAGTTTACGCTGGGTAATCCATTCCACACGAGCCGGATCGCGATGCGAGAAAAATGCACTGATCCCGGCGTCCATGGCGGCGATTTGCGTCATTTCTTCAGCCGTTAAGGTAAAATCCAGTATCTGAATATTCTCTGTCATACGCGCTTTACGCACGGTTTTCGCCAGAGAAATAATTCCGCGTTGATAAATCCAACGCAGCACCACCTGGCCGACGCTTTTCCCGTACTTCTCACCAATCGCGGCCAGTGTCGGATTTTGAAACAGGTCATTACGCCCCTCGGCGAACGGCGCCCAGGCTTGTGGTTGAATATTGCGGCTCTGCATCCAGGCTACGGCATGCGGTTGCTGGTGAAAGGGATTCACCTCTATCTGGTTCACTGCCGGGATAATGCGGTTGAAGGCCATCAAATCTGCCAGGCGGTCCGGGTGGAAATTGCTGACGCCAATCGCGCGAATTTTCCCTTCCTCGTAGAGTTCCTCCATTGCACGCCAGGCACCGTGCACGTCGCCATAGGGCTGGTGGATTAAATACAGGTCAAGGTAATCAAGCTGAAGACGCTGTAACGAACGCGCAAACTGAGCTTTTGCGCCAGCGTAGCTGGTATCTTGTAACCACAGCTTGGTTGTAATGAAGAGTTCATCGCGGGGTACGCCGCTTTGTTTCAGCGCATTGCCGACCTGAGTTTCATTCAGATAGGAGGCGGCGGTATCGATCAGGCGATATCCCGTTTCGATGGCATCCCGCACGGCTTGCTCACACTCGTTTGCTTCGGTCATTTGGTATACGCCAAAACCGAGCAGAGGCATCTCAACACCGTTATTTAAGACAGTTGTATTCATGGAACGCTCCTGAACATCATTTTTTGCATTGGCAGCAGATTAGCAAAAATCTGTTCACACCATTAGTCGGTCAAATCGGCATAGACCTATGAGCTAAATTCATTTTTAGCAGGGAAATATGCGAAGTTTGTCACATATGCCTGGTGCAAAAAGGGCGTTATTCATGATTTACACTCATAAACTTATGCTTCTTTCGCTATCTAATCACTGCCATTCACCCCGTATATACTGCCACCTGACTTTTCCCAAGATAACAGGACGCTATGCGTACACGTGAACAGCGCTCACCGGTTGCGACGGCAAGCCACACCGGTCTCTCTTTTATTCTTATTCTCAGCGGCTTGATGGCCTTTACTTCACTTTCAACCGATATCTATCTCCCGGCAATGCCGACCATGGCGGGGGATTTAAACGGCAATGTGGAGCTTACTGTTACCGGTTTTTTGGTGGGATTTGCTATTGCGCAGTTGATCTGGGGACCGATCAGCGATCATCTGGGCAGGCGTAAACCGCTGTTCATCGGCATGGTGCTGTTTATCATCGGTTCGGCGGGGTGTGCGTTGTCTACAGATATCACGCAAATTGTTTTCTGGCGGGTCTTTCAGGCGCTGGGGGCCTGTACCGGACCGATGCTGGCGCGTGCCATGATTCGTGATCTCTTTGCTCGTACTCGTGCGGCACAAATGTTGTCAACCCTGGTACTGGTTATGGCGATTGCCCCCATTGCTGGACCATTGATTGGCGGGCAAATTATTCGACTGAGCACCTGGCACTCTATTTTTTGGTTGCTGGTAGTCATTGGTGTGCTGATGTTTATCTCTTTGCTGTGGTTGCCGGAAACACTCCCTGAAGAAAGACGCGTAAAAGCCTCACTGGCAGGCGCATTTCGTCATTACCGCGCGCTATTAACCAATGGTCGATTTATGCGCTACACCCTGAGTCTGACCTTTTATTACGTGGGTGCGTATGCGTTTATTACCGGTTCGCCATTTGTTTACATTCGCTATTACCATGTCGACCCACAGCATTACGGCTGGTTATTTGCGTTAAATATTGTCGGCGTTATGGCGATGAGTGCGGTCAATCGCCGGCTGGTGCAACGGCATGCGTTAGAACAGTTACTGAAGTACGCGACGATGTTAGCGGCACTGGCTGCTGTTGCATTGGCACTGCTGGTTAAACTGGAAATAGGGGGGGTTATTGCCATTATCATCACTGTGTTTCTGTTGTTTTCGATGAATGGGATCATTGCAGCAACCTCGACGGCCGCCGCGCTGGATGCGGCCCCCAATATCGCCGGTTCAGCTTCGGCGTTGATTGGTTCATTACAGTATGGCAGTGGCATCATCTCGTCTTTACTGCTGGCGAGATTGAGTGACGGCACCCCCTGGACTATGGCATGGATTATTGCGCTATTCACACTGATGAGCGCCGCACTGGTATTCCGTGTCAAACAGTAGTTGAACAGCCCCGCGATAGCGGGGCATACATCTATTCTTTGTTAAGATCGCTCAGCAGGACGGCAATACTTTGACCACCATTTGTTTGCTCAAGGGCAATTTTTACGATGATGGTCAGCGGTACTGAAAGCAGCATTCCAACGGGGCCGAGCAGCCAGCCCCAAAAAATCAGCGACAGGAATACCACCAGCGTAGAAAGTCCCAACCCGCGCCCCATGATGCGGGGTTCCAGGATATTGCCGAATACCAGGTTAATCACAAGATAACCTGCCAGCACGAGCAGCGCATCGTAAAAACCACTGAATACCAGGACCTGAGCAATAGGAGGAATCGCAGCCAGCACCGAACCGATGTTAGGAATATAGTTCAGGGCAAAGGCCAGCAGTCCCCAGACAAACGCGAAGCGAACATCCAGTGCGGCAAGCATGCCCCAGGCGACCAGGCCGGTGACGATACTGATGGCGGTTTTTAGTACCAGATAGTGTGAGACACTGTCGATAGCGCGTTGGATCGCGGCCATTCCTTCAAGAGGGCGGCTCATCATTTGTTTGAGTTTGCCGGGGAGTTGCGGTACTTCCAGCAGCATAAAAACCACGGTCAGCAGCAGTAGAAATATCGAGGACATCGCATTAGAGAGTTGCGTCAATAAATTGGTGACCAGCGTCATTGCAGCGTTCGGGTCAACATATTTCACCAACTCGTCGACGGAAACCCCGATCCCCGCACGTTGTAGCCACGGTTCGATATTTTTCAGTGGGATAACCAGGGACGAACGATATTGCGGCAGTGTCCGTGCCAGCTCATTTAAGGATGTACCTAAATAAGCCAGAAGCAGCACCATTAGCATGACAATAATAACAACCAGCAATGACACGGCGAATACACGCGGTATACGGAGCCTAACCATGCGCTGTACTACGGGATTGAGCACGACGGCGATAAATAACGCCAGAATAAACGGTACAATGATATCGGCGGCAAATCGGATACCGGTTAAAATGATAACCAACATGCCGAGCATAATAACTATTTTTAGGCCGTTAAGTGTGATGATCGGTTTTGCCATGTGAATCCCTGAGTTTTTTATCAATATAATAATGTGATCTGCCTCGAGCCGTTATAACAAAAATCAAACGAGTCGGGTAAAGAAGTGAAAAGATTTTGAGTTCGCATTGAACCTATGATACAAATCATCTGTGTTTAACTACCGAGGACAATTATCATCCGCGATGATGAGAAGCAACACTGCGGATAATTGTAATATTATGGACAATACGTTCAGGATGTTTTTGCGTTTACCTACACTTCTTCGTACCTCTTCCACTT
Source organism: Citrobacter sp. Igbk 17 (assembly GCF_028069775.1). NCBI lineage: Bacteria > Pseudomonadati > Pseudomonadota > Gammaproteobacteria > Enterobacterales > Enterobacteriaceae > Citrobacter > Citrobacter sp. Igbk 17. The sequence goes on from NZ_JANEWI010000008.1 coordinate 119,103, forward strand.
TCTTGCTTGCGGGTGAGCAACACTGGCGCAACGCGCTTTAGTCCCTTCTTCTGCCTGAGCTGGCGTTATGCGCTGAGCTATCTGATTCTATTTTTTGGTTTACTGCATGCAGTAGGCCCAAAGGACTATATTCTCAAGCAGGAGAAGCATCATGTTTTACTGGATATTATTAGGTCTGGCCATTGCGGCTGAAATAACCGGTACGCTGTCAATGAAATGGGCAAGTGTAGGCCATGGTAATGCGGGCTTTATTTTAATGCTGGTAATGATCGCCTTATCGTATATTTTTCTAAGTTTTGCCGTTAAAAAAATCGCCCTTGGTGTGGCCTATGCCTTATGGGAAGGTATCGGAATTTTATTTATTACGCTGTTTAGCGTGCTGTTATTCGACGAAACCTTGTCAACGATGAAAGTTGCTGGACTGGTCTCGCTGGTGTTAGGCATTGTGTTGATCAAATCGGGTACACGCAAGCCGGCAAAAGCGAGGAGGGAGGTGACCCATGCAGCAGTTTGAGTGGGTTCACGGCGCCTGGCTTGGAATGGCGATTGTTCTTGAAATCGTTGCTAACGTCTTCTTAAAATTTTCCGATGGTTTCCGCCGTAAGGCTTATGGCGTGTTGTCGCTGGTGGCGGTGTTAGCGGCCTTTAGTGCGCTATCCCAGGCGGTAAAAGGGATCGACCTTTCTGTCGCCTACGCGCTGTGGGGAGGATTCGGGATCGCCGCAACGTTAGCCGCAGGATGGGTGCTTTTTGGCCAGCGTCTGAATAACAAAGGCTGGATTGGCGTCGCTTTGCTTCTGGCCGGAATGATAATGATCAAACTTGCCTAATCTACGTGCTGCCCGCAAACGTGGGCAGCATGTGTTATCCCTTCGCCAGTGCTTCGAGTTTATCGCGAAAACCCGTCACGGAAATGGCGCGATTATCTGCCCGCCAGCGATCTTTTGCTGCTGGAGCGGAGCTTTGCACACCAATCAATTGCCAGCCTGAATCTGTCTTTAACATCAATGGGGAGCCGCTGTCGCCAGGGAGCGTATCGCACTGATGCGACAAGACGGTATTTTGCGCCCAGCCAGTTACCACGCAATCCTGATGCGTGTACAGGTCATCCAGGTGATCTTCCGGATACCCCGACTGAGTCACTTTACGGTCTGCCGTTTTTAGCGCAGCGGTTAACGCGGCTTTATCACCGTCAAATAACGGTAGCGGCGTGATCCCAGAAGGGGGATAACGTAGCACCACCAGGCCAAAATCCCACGGGGCCGCAGAAGGTGGGACAATCCAGCCGTCACCATCTGCTTTTAAACGCTTGCCGAGAGAGGGATCAACCCGTCCTTCAATGCCGTGGATTTCATAGCGCCAGATACCCTTTTTCGACACAAAACGTAGCGCGACGGCTTTATCCGGCTTGCCTTTTGGTGGGGTGAGTAAGCAGTGCCCGGCAGTCAGGGCCAGGTGAGGTGAAATGAGCGTAGCCGTGCACAGGTTACCGCTGGCGGTTTCCAGTTGCCCGATAGCGTCCCACGGTGATTGCGTCGGGTCAGTCACCCTCACACGATCGTCATGACCAAAAAACAGCGTTTTTATGTTATCGGCTTCAGCAACGGTCGTTGCAGGCTGCTCCGCATGTGCAACGACAGGAAATAGACAAATTGAACCCAGTAATACCGCAATGGTTTTATGCATATCACACTCTGGTGGGGAATTATGATTATTAACAGCAAACCCTCAGTTAATACTATAGACGGGACGGCGGGAAAGTGGGAGTAAAATCAGATAACTACACTCAGGAAAGATAAAAATGCATGGCGATAAGAGCGCAAATTATCAGGGTAATAAGAATGAACTCAAAGCGGTAATGTGACACCATTTTACCCTCCGAAAGGCGGCGCTAAATCAGAGTGATTTAGCGCCGTATGCTATGGCATGGGGGACGCCATGGTTACTACAGATGTTTTATGCAGCCGGTTGAGCAGCTGGTTTAGCGGTTTCGTGTTTTACTGCTTTTTTGGTGTGTTTTTTAGCGGCCTGAGCTTTCTGCTCTGCGGCTGGTTTGGTTGCAGCTGGTTTAGTTGCTGCTTTTTTGGTGTGTTTTTTGGCAGCCTGTGCTTTCTGCGGCGCTGCTTTGTGTTGTTTTTTATGATGAGTGGTTTTTGCCGGTGCGGCTTTCGTGGTCGCAGCAGCAGTCGGAGCGGTAGTAGCAGTTGTTTCAGCAGCAAATGCAGCAGAAGACAGACCCATAGCAGCGGCAACAACCAGAGCTAATACTTTTTTCATTCTCATACCCTCGATTTGGTTTTTCATTCAACCCCACTGCGGGGCCGTTGAAATAACTATATCGCTGTAATCTCTGGGCTTCCGTGAGTCATTGGTTTCGGCGTGTAACCGTTTGTACAACGACTCACGGTCTACGATTACAGATAGCGGGCTTCCAGATGGGCGCGGAAATAGCGGCTGCTCAGTGGCTCTCCGGTTGCCTGGGTAATGAGCTGCTCGGTCGTGAAACGGCTGCCATGTTGCCAGATATTCTGGCGCAACCAGTCAAACAAGGCGCTAAAGTCTCCTTGCGCAATGGCGTGGTTTAAGTCTGGCAATGCACGGTTAGCCGCACTGAAAAGCTGCGCTGCATACATCGCCCCCAATGTGTACGAAGGGAAATAACCAAAACCGCCATCGGTCCAGTGGATATCCTGCATACAGCCGTTACGGTAGTTCCCGATCGTAGACAGCCCTAACCAGGCCTGCATTTTTTCATTCCACAAGGCAGGAATATCATCGACCTCAATGTCGCCGTTAATCAACGCGCGCTCGATTTCATAACGCAGGATCACGTGAGCCGGATAGCTAACCTCGTCAGCGTCAACGCGGATAAAGCCCGGTTTGACCTGCTGGTTCCAGGCGATGAAATTGCTTTCCTCAAAGGCGGGTTGATCGCCGAAATGCCGGGTTACTGCGGGAATTAACCGTTTCAGAAACGCCGGGCTGCGGCCTAATTGCATTTCAAAGAACAGGCTCTGAGATTCATGGATGGCGGTTGATCGCGCCAGGGCAATAGGTTGCCCTGACCAGTTTTGAGGTAGATTTTGCTCATAACGCGCATGACCTGTCTCATGAATGACGCCAAATAACGCGCTGAGCAGTTCGTTTTCATCATAGCGGGTGGTAATCCGAACATCTTGTGGTACGCCGCCACAGAACGGATGCGCACTAATGTCCAGGCGTCCCGCGGTAAAATCAAAACCCAACTGCGCCATGGTTTCAAGACCCAGTTCACGCTGAACTGCAGTCGGGAAGGGGCCAACCGGGGCGATAAGCGATAGTTGTGATTGTTTGGTCACCACTTTATTGAGCAATTCGGGTAGCCAGCTTTTGATGTCGGCAAAGAGAATATCCAGCCGGGCGCTGGTCATCTCTGGTTCAAAGACATCCAGCAATGCGTCGTAAGGCGAGCATCCTTTCGCTTCTGCACGCAGTCGGGCTTCTTCGCGGCTGTACTTAACCACTTCTTTCAGGTTTTCAGCAAACCCTTCCCAGTCATTGGCCGGGCGTTGGCTGCGCCAGGCATGTTCGCAACGACTGCCTGCCAGTGATTTCGCTTCTACCAGTGATTCGGGTAGCAAGGACGCTTGATGATGTAGCCGTGACATTTCGCGCAGATTGGCCTGCTCGACATCGTTCAGGTCTTCCTGCTGTGCGGCGGCGATCCACTTTGCCACATTGGCATCGGTTAACAGTTGATGCTCAAGCACGCTCAGTTCAGCCAGTGCTTCACCCCGGGCTTTGCTGCCGCCAGGCGGCATCATGGTAAACATGTCCCAACTGGCGATAGCCGAGAGGTGGGAAAAGCGAGAGAGGCGCTGGAACGTGCGGCTGAGCTGATGGTAATTATCATTGTTACTCATTTTTTGTTCTCGTTCTGTTGGACCAGATTTCAGAGTCTAACGCGATTTCGCAAATTAACCCATTCATCGTAGGTGATGGGAATTTTGGTAGCTTGTAAATGATAATGATACTTTTTATCATAATTGTGCATTATTCAGATAACGAGAACATTTCATTTTATCCAAGGAGCAGGTGTGCAACAGGAAGTCAGTAACGAATATATCGCAAGGACAAAAGCGGTGGCTGGTTGTTTCTCTATGTTTTTGTTGATGTTCGGCCTCACATTTTCCCCATTATTTTTCCCTGCCAGTCAGGACCTGCTCGCCAAAGGATTACTTTTTCCGCTGCTGTTTACACTGGAATTTGTCGTCCTGGTGCCGTTGTATTACGTTTTCTTTAGAAAAAGGGACGGTCTAGGGAAAGGAACATTCAACGCCCGGTGGTTTGCCATATTGTTTGTTGCGCTGCTGATTGTACAGCTAGTCCTGCCCTGGGTATTGGGGATCAGAAAGACCGAAGAGTGGGTGACAAGCCAGGTCTCACTGAACAGCTACGCGCTTTGGTTATCCAGCGTAACGCTGATATTTATCGCACCCGTGTATGAAGAAATCATCTTCAGGGGCTGCCTGTTCAATGCTTTTCAGTACTGGTTCAATAATAAAACAGCATTGTCGTCAGTAGTGGTGTCGGCTATTTTCGCCGTGATGCATACACAGTATGTGGATCTGAGAACGTTATTGATGTTGTTTATCGTGTCTCAGGTTTTGATCCTGGCGAGGCTGAAAAGTAACGGTTTACTGATGCCGATTATGCTACATATTTTGATGAACGGTACGGTAATTGCTCTGCAAATTAGCGCCCAGACGTTTATGTTATCGTGAGCTGTTTATGATGCCCGGTTTTCGGGCATCATTGATTATGCGTGCAGACGGTGGTGCAAACGGGCACCAACCAATAGCGCCAGCACCAGCATCAGTGCGATAAACCCGCCCACGCCGTTCCAGCCATAGCTATGCCAGAAAACGCCTCCTAGTGTACCGGCAATGCTTGAGCCCAGGTAATAGCTGAACAGATACAGTGAAGAGGCCTGGCCTTTAGCGCGTTTGGCTCGCGGCCCGATCCAACTACTGGCCACGGAATGCGCGGCAAAGAACCCGGCTGAAAAAAGCAACATACCGGCAAAAATCAGCCATAACGAGGTAAACAGGGTCATTATTAGCCCGAACAACATCACGCCTGTCGAGAACAACATTACCGGGCCGCGCCCATAACGGGTAGTCATGGAACCGGCTTTGGGTGAGCTCCAGGTGCCGGTAAGATAAGCCACGGACAACAAACCGACGACAGCCTGGCTGAGTTCCCACGGAGACAGCATCAGACGGTAGCCGATGTAGTTAAACAGTGTGACAAACGACCCCATCAGCAAGAACCCTTCTGCGAACAGTAGCGGAAGTCCTCTGTCACGCCAGTGCAAACGGAAGTTGATAAATAACGTTTTAGGCCGTAACGATGTCGGTCTGAAGTGCCGTGATTCCGGTAAGATCTTCCAGAACATGAGCGCGGAGGCGAGGGCAAAGCAGCCAATAGCCGCCAGCGCAATTCGCCAGTTAAAAAAGTCAGTAAATACGCCGCTAATCAAACGACCACTCATACCACCAATCGAGTTCCCGCTGATGTATAAGCCCATTGAGAATGCGACAAAGCTCGGGTGAATTTCTTCACTCAAATAGGTCATTCCCACGGCCGCCACGCCGCTCAGAGACAGTCCAATCAGCGCTCGCATGATTAAAATACCGTGCCAACTGGTCATCATTGTAGAAAGCAACGTACAGCAGGAGGCCAAAAGCAGCGCGGTCACCATTACCGGTTTACGGCCTATGGCGTCGGAAAGTGGGCCGGTAAACAGTAAGCCGATTGCCAGCATGGCCGTTGAGATGGAAAGCGAAATACTACTGCTGGCTGGCGATACGCCAAACTCATGCGACAGCACGGGCAGTATGGGCTGGACGCAATAGAGAAGGGCAAATGTCGCCAGCCCGGCAGAAAAAAGCGCCAGCGTGACGCGCATAAAAGGGGATGTACCGCGTTTAATAAAACCATCCGGCGGATTGACTATCTGTTCATCAACATCGCCCGCCGGGGCGGTATCGACAGTAGTTGTACGGCTCACTTAAAATCCTTGCTCAATCATTTACATCTATACCCTGTGTTTTTCAAGTCACGCAATGCGACGTGAAATCCATGGGGTCTACAGGACCAGCCTTAAGAGTATGAAAATCACAATATTCTGTCTAATATATTAATAATCTCAAATAATATCTTAAAAATATGAATATTGAACTGCGTCACCTACGTTACTTTGTGGCAGTGGCGGAAGAGCTGCATTTTGGTCGTGCAGCGGCACGACTGAATATTTCGCAACCGCCGTTGAGTCAGCAGATCCAGATCCTCGAACAGCAGGTGGGTGCACGGCTACTGGCGCGGACTAACCGCAGCGTGGCGCTTACCGCTGCCGGGAAACAGTTTCTGGCGGACAGTCGGCAGATCCTGGGGCTGGTAAATGAGGCTGCCGCCCGTGCCGAGCGACTACACCTGGGAGAGTCGGGGGAACTGCGCATCGGTTTTACGTCATCAGCCCCGTTTATTAAGGCAGTGTCCGATACGCTGTCTCTTTTTCGCCAATGCTATCCAGCAGTGCATATGCAAACCCGTGAAATGAATACGCGCGAGCAAATTGCCCCGCTCAACGAGGGTGCACTGGATTTGGGGCTCTTGCGCAATACGCAACTTCCGGACACATTGGCGCGGGAGGTCATTTTGCATGAACCGCTGATGGCGATGATCCCACGCGCACATCCTCTGGCGCAAAAGCCGGTGGTGACGCTGGCGGAGCTGGCAAATGAGCCGTTTGTCTTTTTTGATCCGCATGTTGGAACGGGGTTGTATGACGATATTCTCGGCCTGATGCGCCGTTACGATCTGAAACCAACCATCACCCAGGAGGTCGGTGAGGCGATGACTATCATTGGACTGGTGGCCGCAGGGTTGGGGGTTTCCATTTTGCCAGCCTCTTTTAAACGGGTGCAATTGTATGAAATGTGTTGGATCCCCATTGCGGAAGACGATGCGGTCTCCGAAATGTGGTTGGTGTGGCCGAAGCATCATGAACAAAGCCACGCAGCGCAACGTTTTCGCCAGCAGCTTTTAGCCGCGGTGCAGCGCGGTTAATTTAGTTTAAAAATGGTCGAAAATGTGCAGTAAATCACAAGGCTAAGTAAAAAGTTGACGGAAACCATTGAAGTGCTTCACCATAGCCCGCAGATTATTTCGGAGCGCGAAAATAAAGGGAGTAAGTGGTGGTTGCTGATAGTCAGCCTGGGCATATCGATCAAATTAAGCAGACCAATGCGGGCGCGGTTTATCGTCTGATTGATCAGCTGGGACCGGTATCGCGTATTGATCTCTCTCGCCTGGCACAATTGGCACCTGCCAGTATTACCAAAATTGTCCGAGAAATGCTGGAAGCGCATTTGGTGCAGGAGCTGGAAATAAAAGAAGCCGGTAACCGTGGACGTCCGGCTGTAGGGCTGGTTGTCGAAACAGAAGCCTGGCATTACCTTTCTATTCGTATTAGTCGTGGCGAGATTTTCCTGGCGCTGCGCGATCTGAGCAGCAAACTGGTGGTCGAGGATTGTCTTGAAATGGCGCTGGTCAGCGAGACACCGTTACTGGAACGGGTTGTTGCGCAAGTCGATCAGTTTTTTATCCGTCACCAGCAAAAACTCGAGCGCCTAACCTCTATCGCGATTACTTTACCCGGCATTATTGATACAGAAAACGGTATCGTACATCGCATGCCGTTCTATGATGACGTCAAAGAGATGCCGCTCGGCGAAACGCTGGAGCGGCATACTGGCGTGCCAGTGTACATTCAGCACGATATCAGCGCCTGGACCATGGCAGAAGCGCTGTTTGGTGCATCACGTGGGGCGCGTGATGTTATTCAGGTGGTCATCGATCACAATGTGGGTGCAGGGGTGATCACTGATGGTCATTTACTGCATGCAGGCAGCAGTAGCCTGGTCGAAATAGGTCATACGCAGGTGGACCCTTACGGCAAACGTTGCTACTGCGGTAACCATGGGTGCCTGGAAACGATCGCCAGCGTCGACAGCGTGCTGGAACTGGCGCAGGTGCGACTGAAGCAGTCAATGAGCTCCTCTCTGCACGGGCAACCGTTGACGGTAGACGCACTGTGTCAGGCGGCCATGCAGGGTGATTTATTGGCGAAAGATATTATTAACGGCGTTGGAACCCATGTTGGTCGTATCCTGGCTATCATGGTGAATTTGTTCAACCCGCAAAAGATATTGATAGGATCTCCACTCAGTAAAGCCGCTGACATTTTGTTCCCGACCATTGCTGACAGCATTCGTCAACAGGCGCTTCCGGCCTACAGCCAGCACATTGTTGTCGAAAGTACGCAATTCTCTAATCAGGGAACGATGGCGGGGGCTGCCCTCGTTAAGGACGCGATGTATAACGGTTCTTTGTTGATTCGTCTATTACAGGGTTAACATTTTTTAACTGTTGTACGAAAAATTGCGCTATCTCAAGCTGGTTCTGGCCGTCATACCTTAGACTTTCTCCACTGTTTTATTTTCCTGACTTATATTTTCATAGCATACGGTGGAGTTAGTGATGCTGAAGCGTTTCTTTATTACAGGTACAGACACTTCTGTTGGGAAGACCGTGGTTTCCCGCGCATTACTACAAGCGTTAGCGTCAGGGGGTAAACGTGTGGCGGGTTACAAACCCGTCGCCAAAGGCAGCAAAGAGACACCGGAAGGTATGCGCAATAAAGATGCGCTGGTACTGCAAAGCGTGTCATCCATCGAACTGCCGTACGAGGCGGTTAATCCTATCGCGCTGAGCGAAGACGAAAGCAGCGTGGCGCATAGCGGTCCTGTTAACTACACCCTGTTATCCAATGGACTGGCAAGCCTGAGCGAGAAGGTTGATCACGTTGTTGTTGAAGGCACAGGTGGCTGGCGTAGTCTGATGAACGATCTGCGTCCGTTATCTGAGTGGGTGGTACAGGAGCAACTCCCGGTTCTGATGGTGGTGGGTATTCAGGAAGGCTGTATTAACCATGCCATTCTTACCGCACAGGCGATTGCCAGTGACGGGTTGCCGTTGATTGGCTGGGTAGCGAACCGTATTAACCCAGGATTGGCGCATTATGCCGAAATCATCGACGTGCTAAGCAAAAAATTGCCGGCACCGTTGATAGGTGAATTGCCTTATTTGCCACGTGCAGAGCAGCGCGAGCTTTCTCAGTACATTCGTCTGTCAATGCTCGGCAGCGTGTTGTCTGTAGATAGAGTCATGGCGTAACGTTCGCGACAGCACTGACGCCACGACGCATGCAATCAACAGGCCGGGGAGTAGTTGATACTCCCCGGTCATTTCACAGACCATCAATGTCGACATAATGGGGGCATGGGTCGTCGCCGCCAGCAGTGTAGCCATTCCTGTTAAGCCCAACAGTACCGCAATTTCATCCGTACCCGGAAGCCAGAATCCCCATACCCGTCCCAGCAACATACCGATCGATAAACCGACGAACAGCGTGGGTGTAAACACGCCGCCGGGTGCCCCTGACCCGCTACTGGCGAGTACGGCCAGTAACTTGCAGATGAAAATTCCACTGATGACGGCGAGCAAAGGAGGAGAGAGTAAATACGATTGTACTACGCTGTAGCCGTTGCCCCAGACCGCAGGAGTAAATAGCGACAACAGGCCAACGATCAGCCCGCCCAGGGCTAACTGGCCTGGTGGTGCGAGCTTTAAGCGCAAAAAGCTGTTGTGACTGGTGGTCATAAGCCACATAAAAAGAGGTCCGCAGAGACCGGCTAACAGTCCAGTGCTGATAATCATCACATATTCCAGCACATGCAGTTCCCGAGTCAGATGAACGGTATACAGCAGCGCGTTGCTGTCGCTAAGCGCATTGGTGGTTAACAATGCGACGACGGCGGAGACAACCACCGGCCCTAATGAGGCGAGGATCAACGTGCCAAACAGCACTTCGGCAATAAATAAGCTACCCGCCAACGGCGCGTGATATGCACCAGCCATACCCGCAGCCGCCCCGCAGGCAATCCATAATTTCCATTCTGAACGCGGTGTGAAACGTTGTGCGAAGCACGAGGCCGCCAGTGCGGCCAATAAAATCATTGCCCCTTCACGACCAATGGCGCTGCCGCTTGCCACGACGACCAAAGAGGCCAGTGATTTCACCAGACTTGCTCTGACGTCGAACTGTCCGTCAGTCTGCAGGGCTTCCATATAATCTGTAGGAGCCTGTGGGCGTAAACGATTAAATTTTTGCCAGCCCCAGAGTAAAAGTCCAGCCGCCAGACCACCGAGCGCAGGTGTCAGCATGCGTCTGAACGGCGGCAGATTTGTTGCGGCGTTGACCAGGCTTCCCGTATCGTTACTCAGGAACAGCCATTCAAGCAATTGCATCGCATGACGAAATCCTGCAACGGCCAGGGCTGCAAGGATACCAATCAGCGCGGCGATCAGTAGACGCCGAAAAAGGGTACGCAGGTCAGGATAAGCATGTAAGCGATGCATGGGTTGCCAGACAGGAAAATTCAGACGGTCTATTTTGAGGGTAATTAGCCGCAGAAGCAAAAGCTCAGCGTGCGAAACTCTAGGGTAAATGGGCAGGGAATATCCTGCCCATAGGCGAAATTAACGGAACAATGGTTTATCTGCCACCGGAACTAATAACTGCGACTGCCATTGTGCCAGTGTCGGGCGAGCCAGTTTACCCAACGCCTGGTAGAACGGATGGTTCGCCTTCTCAATAAAAACATCGAGGAAGCGAGCCGACCACGGCAGTAGGTGCCAGGCCAGCAACTGCTCACATTCGGTGTGGCGGCCATTTTCGGCAAGCCAGGCTGTCAGCAGTAACAACGAACCAAAGTGATCTTCTGGCTCATTCTGTTGCAGAGCAAACTGAATGCCGTTGTCGCGCATCCATTGACGTAACGCCAGAGTGGATTCACCAAACAACACGTTTTCGCGATCCAGCCAGACCGAACCCCAGGGCGGGGATGGCAATGCGTAGGGGCCGATAAACAAACGTTGCCAGGCTTGCGGGAGCGTTTCATCGCTATCTGTCTGCATCTGTGCAGCCAGTGGCGACAGCGTAGCTTCCGGCAGCGGCCACTGTGCTTGCCAGCCATCCGCTTTTAACGCACTGACCATCGCAGATGCTTCTGCGCTATCTGGTGCATAGTAGAACAACGCGCCCAGAACGCGCGCAGCGGTTGAAAAGTTGTCACATTGTGAAAAATGGGTCATGCAAACAATCCTGAACAGTGCGGGTTGCCCCGCACCCGAGAGTTAACCTGCAACAGCCATTCCGACTGTCATATGCAAACCATAAAACAAACCACGACCAATGATTTCACCGGCCAGGACTAAAATTAAACCTAACGCCAGCCCAGTGGCATGCGGGTCTTTACGGCGGATAAGCGGGCATATCCAGCACCCAAGACCTGCGGCCAGCAAGAGGATGCGCCACACCTGTAAGCTGCCGTAGTCAGGTACCAGCGCGTTGGCGAATTGCACTGAACTGTGGATTGTGCCGAGGGAAAGTCCCTGCAGGACAATCACAGCCGCACTCACCAGCAACGCCAGCACACTGATCCCCGCGAACACGTTGGCATGAAAAGAAACACCAGCAGCACGCAGTAGCAGGGCGGCAAAGAGTGGCCCGCTCAGAAGCAGGGTCATGAAAAAGGCCACCGTAGTGTAACCATTATACCAGGTCGGTACGGTATCTATCTGGTAAACGTTGGTCATCGCCCAGACAAACACCACGCCCAGCAGCATGCCTACCAGCAGCCATATTTTACCTAATGCAGCGGGCATTTTACCGAGAAAAGCGACCAGCCACCATAAACCACCGACGGCAAAAAACAGCGAGCCGCTGGCAATTTCATTACTTAGCGCTGACTCACCGATTCTGTTCAGCGAGTTAAATGCGCGTAACGGAGACCCCAAATGCATAACCGAGGCCAGGAATGCGATGCCCATTACCAGCCAAAGAAAAAACATACTGCGAACAATGCGCTGTCTTACAACATCGTTTTTAGCGGTAAACCAACCCAGCCCACTGACGATTAGCGCGCCGGCTACGCATTGGCCCAGAACCGTGAACAGTACCAGCGGCCATTCATGCCATCCACTTCCCATTTTACACCTCCTTCGGATTAGCCAGATAACCCGTGGTATCCCCGGTCGGGCGGCTATTGGCATTTGGTTTGATGACGATGCTTGGTTTGGTAAAGTGCGCGCCAGGGAGCGGCGCAACCGCGGCCAGGGTGCCGTGTTTTTTACGCAGTTCCTCTATCGGGCCGAAGTCCAGCGCCCGCAGCGGACAGGATTCGACACAGATGGGTTTCTTACCCTCCGCAACGCGTTCATGACAGCCATCGCACTTGGTCATGTGCCCTTTGGCAGCATTGTATTGCGGTGCGCCATACGGGCAGGCCATGTGGCAATAGCGACAGCCAATGCACACGTCTTCATCCACGACCACAAAACCATCTTCACGTTTGTGCATCGCGCCGCTTGGACACACCTTGGTGCAGGCCGGGTCTTCACAGTGGTTACACGCAATGGAGAGGTAGTAGGCGAAAACGCTCTGGTGCCAGACACCGTTATCTTCCTGCCAGTCACCGCCGGCGTATTCGTAGATACGGCGGAAACTGACGTCCGGCGTTAAATTTTTGAAGTCTTTGCAGGCCAGTTCGCAAGTTTTACAACCGGTGCAACGGGCGGAGTCGATAAAAAATCCGTATTGAGTCGTCATGGGTTACACCTTACGCCTTTTCAACCTGAACGAGATTACTGTGGGATGGATTCCCCTTCGCTAACGGAGAAGGGCGATGTGACGTGAGAATGTTGATAGAGCCACCGTGATCGATCTGGTCACCAAACATATCAGCATTGAGCCATGCGCCTTGGCCGATGGCTGTCACGCCGGGCAAAATACGCGGTGTGACTTTCGCAGCGATCAGCATCAGACCATTGCTGTTAAACACCCGCACCGTATCGCCGTGATGAATGCCACGTGAACGGGCATCGACGGGGTTAATCCAGATTTCCTGTGGGCATGCCTGTTGTAAAACATCAATGTTGCCGTAGCTTGAGTGAGTTCGCGCCTTATAGTGGAATCCGGTGAGCTGTAGCGGATACGTTTTGCGTTTGGGGTCATCCCAGCCGTCAAAGCCTGGCGCATAAGCCGGTAGCGGATGCACAATCTCGTCTTTCTTGAGTTCCCATGTCTCGGCAATGGTGGCCAGCCTTTCAGAGTAAATCTCAATTTTCCCGGATGGTGTTTTCAACGGGTTTGCCGCAGGATCTTCGCGGAATGAACGGAAAGCGACATAGTGTTCTTCCGGGCATTTTTTCTTGAAAATACCGGTCGTTTTCATCTCTTCGTAATCCGGCATTTCTGGGTTACGTTCTTTGGTTTTGGCATGCAGATATTTCACCCACTCGTGCTGGGTGCGGCCTTCCGTGAATTTTTGATAGACGTCCGGGCCCAGGCGTTTCGCGACTTCACTTAACATCCAGTAGATGGGTTTTCGTTCAAATTTAGGTGAGGTAGCGGGCTGTCCGAGGATCACATAGCCCATATTCCCGGCGGACTCATGTGAAATGAGGTCTTCCTGTTCAGTAGGCATCAGATCCGGCAGCAGGATGTCGCAGTACTTCGCCGATGCGGTCATAAAGTGCTCAATGCCGACAATCATTTCGCACTTACTGTCATCCTGTAAAACGTCATGAGTATGAGCAATATTGCCATGCTGGTTGATGAGCGTATTACTGGCATAGCACCAGATAAACTTGATAGGCACATCCAGTTTATCTTTACCGCGTACACCGTCGCGGGTGGCTGTCATTTCTGCGCCATGATCGATAGCATCTGTCCAGGTGAACACCGATATCTGTGTTTTGACCGGGTTCTCCAACATGGAGAACCATTCAACACCCAAATCCCAGGTCCCTTCACGCATACCGGAGTTACCGCCGTTAATTCCTACGTTTCCTGTCAAAACAGAGAGCATGGTGATTGCTCGGGCTGTCTGTTCACCGTTGGAATGGCGTTGTGGTCCCCAGCCCTGACAGATGTAAGCCGGTTTTGCTGAACCGATTTCACGCGCTAACTGGATGATTTTGTCTGCTGGGATGCTGGTAATCTGAGATGCCCATTGCGGTGTTTTGGCAATTCCGTCCGGGCCGTCACCTAATATATAGGCTTTGTAGTGCGCATTACGCGGTGCGCTGGCGGGGAGAGTGGTTTCATCGTAGCCGACGCAGTATTTATCAAGGAAAGGTTTATCAATCAGATCTTCTGTGATCAGCACCCAGGCGATTGCGGCGGCCAGTGCAGCATCCGTTCCTGGGCGAATAGGCAGCCATTCATCTTCACGACCTGCGGCGGTGTCGTTGTAGCGTGGATCGATAACGATCATTCTGGCATTTGACCGCTCACGTGCCTGCTCGACATACCAGGTTACACCACCGCCGCTCATACGCGTTTCGGCTGGGTTATTACCAAACATCACAACCAGCTTTGTGTTGGCGATATCGTCGGGGCTGTTACCGTCGTTAGCACCGAACATATATCCCATGGCGGCGCTGATTTGTGCGGTGCTGTAACTCCCGTAACGACTTAAATAGCCGCCACAGGAATTCATCAAACGGTAGGGGACGTTGGAGTTCGTGATATTACCGCCATCCACACCGGTACCGTAAAGAACGTGAACGGCTTCATTACCGTAATCATGCAAAATACGCTTCAGGTTTCCGGCAACGGTATCCAGCGCTTCATCCCAACTGATACGCTCAAATTTACCTTCACCGCGTTTACCAACGCGTTTCATCGGGTATTTGAGGCGGTCAGGGTGGTTCATTCGACGGCGAATCGAACGACCACGCAAGCAGGCGCGAACCTGGTGGTTACCGTAGGTATCATCGCCGGTCGTGTCAGATTCAACCCAGTAGACTGCATCATCTTTCACATGCAGACGTAATAGGCAACGGCTGCCGCAGTTAACCGTACAGGAACTCCAGACAGCTTTATCTTCAACAGGTTGCACTGATTGCTGTACGGCAGCAGCAGCGGCACGAATACCAAAGGGTAGTGACAGGCCACCGGCCGCAAGTGCCAGTGAACCTATAGCCGAGGATTTCACTAACGTCCTGCGGCTAATACCTCCATATTGCTCATCTTCAGACATAACCCACTCCATTGTAATTATCGTTATATATATTGTTTTATAACGAAATAACTAGCTTGCTAACAATGGAGTCGAGTCTACCTATTTATAGGTAAATCTTATTAATGCATATCAAACAGGAGTGACCCTCCGCGAACGGAGGGTAAAAATTTATTGCGGTTCAGCTACGTGTCCGTCTTGAGAAGGGCTACTGTTTGCGGGCGTGTTACCGCTGTGGGTTCGGGTATAGAGGATCTTGTGCGTATCATTGGCACAATGACCGACCACCAGTGAATCAGGCTGATCGGCCTGGTCATTAGGAACAATATTCAGCGTGAAACTGGATTCCGCGACACCATTATTAATAATGCGCTGTTCGATATCACTCTTCACGCGCTCACAGGACGCGGGCGCCGCCAGGATCTGCGGGGAAGCGACCAATAATAAGCTCGCGGCAATTCCTGTTATGTATTTCATCATCAACTCCTTTCGTGATCGACATAAACTAAGATTAGCATTTCTGGTGTAAATAACTGTATTTGCTAATATGATTGAGAATTATCTACTTATCCCGGTGAAAAATGTGAAGAAACAGACCCTGTTAGGTTTCCTGTGTATCGTGTTGGTTGGGTGTGATAACGCCAAAGGGCTGGTTTCCTTTACGCCGGAAATGGCCAGCTTCTCCAATGAGTTTGATTTTGATCCGTTACGCGGCCCGGTGAAAGATTTTAGTCAGACCCTGCTCAACGACAAAGGCGAAGTGACCAAGCGCGTCACAGGTACGCTCTCGCAGGAAGGCTGTTTTGATACGCTGGAATTGCATGATGTCGAAAATAATACGGGAATGGCATTAGTGCTGGATGCGAACTTCTATCGGGACGCCGAAACGCTGGAAAAACGGATCCGTTTACAGGGGAAATGCCAACTGGCGGAACTGCCTTCTGCGGGCGTAGTGTGGGATACCGACGATAACGGTTTTATTGTGTCCGCCACGGGAAAAGAGATGAAAGTGCAGTACCGGTATGACGCGGAAGGCTACCCGCTCGGCAAAACCACCATCAGTAAGGACAATACGCTGCAGGTTGACGCTAAGCCGTCAACCGATCCATTGAAAAAACTGGATTACACGGCAGTAAG
The DNA here is from genome assembly GCF_028069775.1 of Citrobacter sp. Igbk 17. NCBI lineage: Bacteria > Pseudomonadati > Pseudomonadota > Gammaproteobacteria > Enterobacterales > Enterobacteriaceae > Citrobacter > Citrobacter sp. Igbk 17. Next base: position 135,431 of record NZ_JANEWI010000008.1, read on the forward strand.
CATGCTGAACGATCGCCCTTTAGGTAACGTCAAACAAACCTGTGAGTATGATTCGTATGCTAATCCGATCAACTGCCAGCTGGTTATCGTTGACGAAAGCGTTAAGCCGGCAGTTGAGCATCATTACTCGATTGAAAACACCATTGATTACTACTAACCGTTTTTACTGAGCGGTAGGTTGTAACAGGTTGGAACCCGGTGTTTTGTGGTCGGCCAGATATTGCTGTTGGAAGATACACATGCGAATGGTGTTACGGTATTGGCCGTTAATAAAGAACTCATGAATCAGTTCACCTTCCACCATAAAGCCAAGTTTGCGGTAGATGTGAATTGCTTTTTCGTTCTCTTTATCAACGATCAGATACAGCTTATATAAGTTAAGCACGGTAAAACCGTAATCCATCGCCAGTTTTGCCGCGCGCGTTGCCAGACCTTTGCCCTGGTAATCCGGGGAAATGATGATCTGAAATTCAGCCCGGCGGTGCACATGGTTTATTTCAACCAGCTCCACCAGCCCGGCTTTTTCACCGTCACACTCGACCACAAAACGGCGTTCACTTTGGTCGTGAATGTGTTTGTCATACAGGTCTGACAGCTCCACAAACGCTTCGTAAGGTTCTTCAAACCAGTAGCGCATGACGCTGGCGTTGTTATCAAGCTGATGGACGAAACGTAAATCTTCACGCTCCAGCGGGCGCAGCTTTACACTGAGGTCGCTTGCCATATCGTATCCTTTCAATATCTTCTGGTGAGCACAATGATTATGGGGCAACGGTGCGGCCAGTGCGGCGATCGAGACAACGCAGGGTGTTAGGCTCCCAATACGCATTCAGGTTCGCGCTTTGTTCGCATTTATCACGGCTATCAAAAGCAGCGTCGGCTTTGTCCCACTCTTTCTCTGTACGCTTGTTGACTTTCTGACGCAACTGACGCGTATCGTTCCATTGTTCCTTTTCCATTGCGGCCTGTTGACGACTTTGCGCACTGTCCCCGGACTCTATGACCAGTTTACTGGTTTCAGCAAATGCGGAAGAGGTGTACACAGCCGCCGCCAGCGTCAGCATGGCCGTCAGGCACAGGCGTTTGGTCAGTGTAATTTTCATGGCGAATTCCTTTAATGAGAAAGGGAAAAAAACGATAAAACAGGGCTAAATTCTACACTATTCCTGCGCCAGGGCATACCCACTGGGCGCATATGGATACGTTGGACATATTCTGTCGTATCATGGTTAAACCGAAGGTAACTGAGTAACTTCAATGCTTAAGACAACATTACTTTTCTTCGTCACCGCGTTATGCGAAATCATTGGCTGCTTTTTACCCTGGCTCTGGCTTAAGCGTGGGGCGACGGCCTGGCTGCTGGTTCCCGCCGGGGTGTCATTAGCGCTGTTCGTCTGGTTGCTGACGCTACATCCGGCGGCGAGCGGGCGGGTATATGCCGCGTATGGTGGTGTCTATGTGGTGACTGCATTGCTATGGTTACGCATTGTCGATGGCGTAAAACTGAGCCTGTACGACTGGTCCGGTGCGTTAGTGGCACTGTGTGGGATGTTGATCATCGTGGCTGGATGGGGGCGCGCATAGCGCCTTTTTTGTGATCAGTGAGCGCTTTTTTGATCTTTATACTTGTATGGTAGTAGCTCAGTTGGGTAAATTTCCTGCATCACAAGAAGAGATGTAAGGATTAAAAAATGAAGATTGTCGGGGCTGAAGTTTTTGTTACCTGTCCAGGACGTAATTTTGTCACGCTGAAAATCACGACAGACGATGGGATCACCGGATTAGGGGATGCCACGCTGAACGGGCGTGAATTATCCGTGGCGTCCTACCTGAAAGATCATGTGTGTCCACAGCTAATTGGGCGTGATGCGCATCGAATTGAGGATATCTGGCAGTTTTTCTACAAGGGGGCTTACTGGCGTCGCGGCCCGGTAACGATGTCGGCGATTTCTGCGGTAGATATGGCCCTGTGGGATATTAAAGCGAAAGCGGCGAATATGCCGTTGTACCAGTTGCTGGGTGGCGCATCACGCGAAGGCGTCATGGTGTACTGTCACACAACCGGTCATTCCATTGATGATGTGCTGGAGGATTACGCGCGTCATAAAGAGATGGGGTTTAAAGCAATCCGGGTGCAGTGTGGTGTACCGGGGATGAAGACCACCTACGGTATGTCTAAAGGTAAAGGCCAGGCCTACGAACCTGCGACCAAAGGCCAATGGCCGGAAGAGCAGCTGTGGTCGACGGAGAAATATCTCGATTTCACACCGAAATTGTTTGAAGCCGTTCGCAACAAATTTGGTTTTGATGAACATCTTCTGCATGACATGCACCACCGCCTGACGCCTATTGAAGCGGCCCGTTTCGGCAAAAGTATTGAGCAATACCGTCTGTTCTGGATGGAAGACCCAACCCCAGCTGAAAACCAGGCGTGCTTCCGCCTGATCCGCCAGCATACGGTCACGCCGATTGCCGTAGGGGAAGTCTTCAACAGTATCTGGGACTGCAAGCAGCTTATTGAAGAACAGCTGATTGACTATATTCGCACCACTATTACCCACGCAGGCGGTATCACCGGTATGCGTCGTATTGCTGATTTTGCCTCACTTTATCAGGTTCGCACGGGTTCTCATGGACCTTCCGATTTGTCGCCAGTCTGCATGGCCGCTGCGCTGCATTTCGATCTTTGGGTACCAAACTTCGGTGTGCAGGAATATATGGGGTACTCAGAGCAGATGTTGGAAGTGTTCCCGCATAACTGGACCTTTGATAACGGCTATATGCACCCAGGTGACAAACCAGGGCTCGGTATCGAGTTTGACGAAAAACTTGCAGCGAAATATCCGTACGATCCCGCATATCTGCCGGTCGCCCGTCTTGAAGATGGCACGTTGTGGAACTGGTAAGGAGTGATTTGTTATGAATAGTATTGTGATTGAAAAACCGAATACGCTTGTTATCGCGCAGCGACCAGTACCAGAACCCTCAGAAGGAGAGGTCCGGGTAAAAGTAAAACTGGCGGGGATTTGCGGTTCAGACAGCCATATTTATCGTGGACATAATCCATTTGCGAAATATCCGCGAGTTATTGGCCATGAATTCTTTGGTGTAATAGATGCTGTAGGTGAAGGAGTAGAGCGTTCGCGTATAGGTGAACGTGTGTCCGTTGATCCGGTTATCAGTTGTGGACACTGCTACCCTTGCTCAATTGGTAAACCAAACGTTTGCACCTCGCTGGTTGTATTGGGTGTTCATCGTGATGGCGGTTTTAGTGAGTACGCGGTTGTACCCGCGAAAAATGCCTGGTTAATCCCTGACGCAGTGAAAGATGAGCACGCTGTTATGGTGGAACCTTTTACCATCGCGGCAAACGTGACCGGACAAATTCAACCAACAGAGAACGATATCGCACTGATTTACGGAGCCGGCCCGATGGGGCTCACGACTGTTCAGGCACTTAAACATGTTTACAACGTAAAAACAGTAGTGATTGCAGACAGAATTGACGAACGTCTGACGATGGCAAAACAGTGCGGCGCTGACTGGACAGTCAATAATGGGCAGCAATCATTGCAGGATTTTCTTGCTGAGAAGGCGCTGAAACCTACGATTATCGTGGATGCGGCTTGTCATCCATCCATTTTACAGGAGGCTATCACGCTGGCATCACCGGCTGCGCGAATCGTTTTAATGGGATTCTCCAGCGAGCCTTGCCAGATTGTGCAGCAAGGTATTACAGGGAAAGAGCTTTCAATCTATTCTTCAAGATTAAATGCAAATAAATTCCCGGTAGTTATTGATTGGTTGGTCAAAGGACTTATCGACCCTAATAAACTCATTACCCATACTTTTGACTATCACAACGTTACCGACGCAATTGAATTGTTTGAGAAAGATCAGCAGCACTGCTGCAAAGTTTTACTCACATTCACTGAATAATATTAATAACTGCGAGTAAGTGGTACGCATCTTACCTCTTAGAGATAGCCAATATGAATCAAGAAAAACACGAAAGGTCAACGAAAGATCTGGTGAGAGCAGCCGTTTCAGGATGGTTAGGGACAGCTCTCGAATTTATGGATTTCCAATTATATTCATTGGGTGCCGCACTGGTATTTCATGAAATATTTTTCCCGGAACAATCTGCAGCCATGGCACTCATTCTGGCAATGGGTACATACGGGGCAGGGTATATTGCACGAATAGTTGGAGCATTTATTTTCGGTAAAATGGGGGATAGTATTGGTCGAAAAAAAGTGCTGTTTATTACAATAACTATGATGGGGATCTGTACAACATTAATTGGTGTGTTACCGACATATGCGCAAATTGGAATTTTTGCTCCTGTTTTGCTGGTGACGCTGCGTATTGTGCAGGGACTTGGTGCAGGAGCCGAAATCTCTGGTGCGGGTACAATGCTCGCAGAGTACGCACCAAAAGGAAAACGCGGTATCATTTCCTCTCTTGTTGCAATGGGAACTAACTGCGGCACATTAAGTGCTACTGCAATCTGGGCCGTGATGTTCTTTGCCCTTGATCGTGAGGAATTGTTAGCCTGGGGTTGGCGAATTCCGTTCCTGGCGAGTGTAGTGGTTATGATTTTTGCCATCTGGTTGCGAATGAACCTCAAAGAAAGTCCAGTATTTGAGAAAGTTAATGATGAGGAAAATGCACCTGCATTGAATAACCCGTCAGAAAATACGCTGGGTGCAATGTTTAGTAGTAAGTCTTTCTGGTTGGCAACCGGCTTACGTTTTGGACAGGCGGGTAACTCAGGTTTAATTCAGACTTTCCTTGCCGGATATTTGGTGCAAACACTGTTGTTTGATAAATCAATACCGACAGATGCCTTAATGATTAGTTCTGTTCTTGGCTTTATTACAATACCCTTGTTAGGGTGGTTGTCAGATAAATTTGGTCGCCGTTTGCCATATATAATTCTGAATATATCTGCAATTATTCTTGCTTATCCAATGTTATCGATTGTTGTAGATAAAACGTATAGCCCCGGCGTCATTATGACTGCGCTGATTGTTATTCATAATTTTGCGGTGCTGGGATTGTTCGCACTCGAAAATATTACCATGGCTGAAATGTTCGGTGCGCGTAATCGCTTCACCCGAATGGCAATTTCAAAAGAGGCCGGTGGATTGGTGGCCGTTGGTTTTGGTCCTGTTCTGGCTGGTATTTTCTGCAACATGACAAATTCCTGGTGGCCGATTCTGGTGATGGTTATGGCTTACTCGCTCATTGGTTTGGTTTCAGCACTGCTAATGCCTGAAGTGAAAGACCGTGATTTGAGTGTCCTGGAAGATGCTGCGGAAGTGAGCAAAACCGAGAAGGTTCGTGCCGGAGCCACTCAGGCAGTCTAGTACGGACAGGGTATGGTCAGGTCTGAACTGATGGCCTGACCATGCTATTACACAGCTTTAAATGATGTCATACCAATCATAGAAAGTTTAATGCAAATCAAAACATACAACCATACAGGCGTTACTCTGAGACAGTCCTGATTTCATTGATAAGTAGGTCATACAATGCAAAACAAGCTCTTAGCGGCTAAGGCTGCACTTCCTGGCTACGATCGTACAAAACTGGTTCCGCGTATTGTTCACCTGGGGTTCGGTGCTTTCCACCGCGCACACCAGGGGGTATACGCTGACATTCTGGCAGCAGATCACAATAGTGACTGGGGATATTGCGAAGTAAACCTGATTGGCGGAGAGCAGCAGATTGCTGATTTGAAACAGCAAGATAACCTGTACACCGTTGCGGAAATGTCTGCGGATGCCTGGACAGCAAGAGTTGTTGGCGTGGTGAAAAAGGCGTTGCATGCGCAGGTTGATGGGCTGGAAGCTGTACTGGCCGCGCTGTGCGAACCGCAGGTGGCGATCGTTTCCCTGACCATTACTGAGAAGGGGTATTGCCACTCTCCGGCGACCGGGCAATTGATGTTGGATAACCCGATGATTGCCGCCGACCTGCAAAACCCAAAACAGCCGAAGACCGCGCCGGGTGTGGTGGTTGAAGCACTTGCACGCCGTAAAGCCGCAGGTTTAGGTGCGTTTACCGTGATGTCTTGTGACAACATGCCTGAAAACGGTCATGTGATGCGCAATGTTGTCACCGCATATGCACGCGCGGTGGATGCTGGGCTGGCCGCATGGATCGAACAACATGTGACGTTCCCGTCAACAATGGTTGACCGTATTGTCCCGGCGGTAACCGCAGATACGCTGGACAAAATTGAACAACTTACCGGGGTACGCGATCCGGCGGGTGTGGCATGCGAACCGTTCCGTCAGTGGGTCATTGAAGATAACTTTGTCGCTGGGCGTCCAGAGTGGGAAAAAGCCGGGGCTGAGCTGGTGGCAGATGTTATCCCGTTCGAAGAGATGAAGTTGCGCATGCTTAACGGCAGCCACTCTTTCCTTGCTTACCTCGGCTACCTGGCAGGATATCAACACATCAACGATTGTATGGGGGACGAGAACTATCGTGTCGCCGCCCGCGCCTTGATGCTGCAGGAGCAAGCACCAACATTGAAGGTGAAAGGGGTGGATCTCCAGCATTATGCCGACTTACTGATTGACCGTTATAGCAACCCGGCGTTGCGCCACCGTACCTGGCAGATTGCCATGGACGGTAGTCAGAAACTGCCACAACGTATGCTTGACTCTGTGCGTTGGCATATTGTGCACGGTAGTGGTTTTGATCTGCTTGCACTCGGTGTGGCGGGTTGGATGCGCTATGTCGGGGGGGGGGATGAGCAGGGACAAGCAATTGAAATTAGCGATCCGCTGCTGCCAGTGATCCAGAAAGCGGTACAGAACAGTCACGAAGGTGAAGAGCGTGTGCAGGCGCTATTGGCTATAGACGCTATTTTTGGTGACGAACTGCCACAGATTGAACTGTTTAAAAAGCGGGTTACAGAAGCGTACCTGACTTTGCTGGCGGAAGGCGCGAAAGCAACGGTTGCGAAATATGCTGCGAAATTACAGTCAGTAAGATAACTCTCTATGTCGCCATCCGGCTTTAACAACAGCCAGATGGCGCATTGTTTTTGGCATTCACACCAATTAGTTCATGCCTAAACGAATCAGTTCGAGGGGGGCATATTTGCCTTCACATCCTTCGATTTCCACTGTTTTACCGCGGCGGATTTGCTCAGCGGTCAGGCCATCGGTGTCAATGGCTGTAATACGGCCAGTGAGTCCGGTGTCACTAATCATGACGCGGCTGCCAGTGGTGATTGCGTTGCGGTTACGATCGTATGTTTTCATGGTGTTTTCTCCTTTCCAACTTACCGTCAAAGCCCGTGGGCTTTTAGTCCCACGTAACGGGCGCAATATAAATACGCTTCTCGTTAATGATTTTTTTTGTTTTCGATCAAAATCACAGCTTTTTTTATGGGGATATGCAGGAGAGGAGGAAAGTACGGGGAGACTCACCTCAGTAAGAGGTGAGCTACATATTAGTCTTCGCTAAACCAGTCGCTATTTTCCTGACGAATAAGCTGAACAGATTCGCTAATTTCCTGTAGATGCAGCTTCATTGCATACTCGACGGCATCGCCATCATGTTTTACCAGCGCCGCAAAAATATCATGGTGCTGACGAAGTAGCATTTCAGGCGGGGAGACGTGATCCAGACTCATATAGCGCACACGGTCAATCGTGGCTTTAATATTCTCGACGGTGTCCCAGGCAAGCTGGCAATCAGCGATTAATGCCAGTTTCTGATGAAACTCATCATCAAGCTGGAAGAAATCGTTGAGCTGCTTACGGTCAATGGCAATGCGTTGCTGATGCAGGTTTTGTTCAAGTTGATAGCACTGGTTGTCGGTGATCATCGAGGCGGCGCGGCGGGCCACGGCACACTCAATGGCCTGACGTACAAAACAGCCATTTTGCACCTGCGACAGCGAGATTTTATTCACGTAACTGCCACGTTGTGGACGGATCTGAATCAAACCGTTTTCTGCCAGTTTGATGAATGCTTCTCGTACCGGCTGGCGAGACACGTTAAAGCGTACGGAAACCTCTTTCTCCGACAATGGCGTACCGGGTGCAATCAGGCAATGCACGATATCGCTGCGAAGAATACGGTAAATCTGTTGATTTACCGGCTGTGTAGGGTTGAGCTGCGTTTCTACGGTCATTCATTCTTACTTATTAGAGAGTTAACCCGGATATTTTATCACTTATTGAGCGCTTTCTATACCCGGCACAAGGCCGGGTATCTCATTTAGCTTCGATGCACGCTGAGCCCGGCAAAAGACTGGGTGACAGGCATCATCTCAAGGGTATTGATGTTGACATGAGCCGGTAACGAAGCAACCCACCATACGGCTTCAGTGACATCTTGCGGAGTCAGTGCAGTGGTATTTTCGTAGGTTTTGCCTGCTTTATCATCGTCGCCTTTGAAGCGCACATTAGAGAACTCGGTACCGCCAACCAGTCCGGGTTCAATGTCGGTCACGCGGATCGCTGTGCCATGTAAGTCTGTACGCAGGTTCAGACTAAACTGACGAACAAACGCTTTGGTTGCACCATACACGTTCCCGCCAGCGTACGGCCAACTACCGGCGGTAGAGCCGATATTAATAATATGGCCGCGGTTACGCTCGACCATGCCCGGCAGAACGGCACGCGTCATATAAATCAGGCCTTTGTTGTTGGTATCGATCATGGTTTCCCAGTCATCGACATTCGCTTTGTGGGCTGGTTCAAGACCCAGCGCCAGACCGGCATTGTTGACCAGGATATCGATATTGCGCCATTCGGCAGGCAGGGCGTCCAGCATCTCTTCAATGGATGCGCGATTGCGTACGTCAAGCTGAGCGGTATACAGATTATTACCCAGTTCATCTTTCAGTTCCTGCAGACGTTCCTGGCGGCGTCCGGTGGCAATAACTTTATGCCCATTCTCAATAAAACGACGCGTAATGCACTCACCAAAACCTGCTGTTGCTCCGGTTACTAAAACGATCATCTCACTGTTCCTCAACGCTTTTTATGTAGTACTACCATAGCACGTCATTTCTGCTCAGAGCTATTACTGCTTAACGAGATTGCGGTCGAATCCTGGGAGGCCTACTCTAGTAAACAAATCGTTTTCAGGAGGAAAAGATGTCGTTAACAAATCCTTTTTTGCACCACAGCACATTACCTTACCAGGCACCGCAATTTGATCAGATTGAAGATTGCCATTATCGGCCCGCGTTTGATGAAGGTGTGAAACAAAAACGCGCTGAAATAGCGGCGATTGTGCAAAACCAACAGGCTCCTGATTTCACAAATACATTGCTGGCGCTTGAGCAAAGTGGGGCGTTGTTGACGCGCGTCACCAGCGTTTTCTTTGCGATGACGGCAGCGCATACCAACGATGAGCTTCAACGTCTTGACGAGGCGTTCTCCGCTGAACTGGCCGCGCTGGCCAATGATATCTACCTCAATGACGCACTTTTTGCGCGTATAGATGCCGTCTGGCAGCAACGCTCTTCGCTGGAGCTGGAAGGTGAGTCATTGCGTCTGTTGGAGGTGGTTCACCAACGCTTTGTGTTGGCAGGGGCACGTCTTAATGACGCCGACAAAGCGCGTCTGAAAGCGCTAAATACGGAGTCAGCAACGTTAACCAGTCAGTTCAATCAGCGTTTGCTGGCGGCGAACAAAGCAGGTGCACTGGTCGTGGATGATGTCCATCAACTTGACGGACTCAGTGCAGAGGAAATTGCCGTTGCGGCAGAAGCCGCCAGAAACAAAGGACTTGAGGTTCGCTGGGTTATCCCACTATTGAACACCACACAACAACCGGCACTTGCTGCGTTACGCGATCGACAGACACGAAAAAACCTGTTTACTCAGGCATGGACGCGGGCGGAAAAAAATGATGCCAACGATACCCGCGCTATCATTAAACGGCTGGTGGAGATCCGCCGAGAGCAGGCAACATTACTGGGCTTTGCGAATTTTGCAGCCTGGAAAATTGCCGATCAGATGGCGAAAACGCCAGAAGCGGCACTTTCTTTTATGCGGGCGATCGTGCCCGCAGCTCGTCAACGCGCGCTCAATGAGCAGGCTGAAATTCAGAAAACGATTAATCAGCAACAGGGCGAATTCGAGGTTGAGGCCTGGGACTGGGCATTTTATGCCGAGCAGGTGCGTCGTGAAAAATATGCTCTTGATGAAGCGCTACTTAAACCTTACTTTGCCCTGGATACGGTGCTGAATGAAGGTGTTTTCTGGACAGCAAACCAACTGTTTGGCATTAAATTCATCGAGCGCTTTGATATCCCTGTTTATCATCCGGATGTACGGGTTTGGGAAATTTTCGATCATGATGGCGTAGGACTGGCGCTGTTTTATGGTGATTTCTTTGCCCGTGACTCAAAAAGTGGTGGTGCCTGGATGGGGAATTTTGTTGAGCAATCGCTGCAAAATGAAACCAGACCGGTCATTTACAACGTCTGCAACTATCAGAAACCTGCTCAGGGCCAACCCGCCTTGCTGCTGTGGGATGATGTCATCACGTTGTTCCATGAGTTCGGACACACGTTACATGGTCTGTTTGCCAGCCAACGGTATGCAACGCTGTCAGGCACGAATACCCCGCGTGATTTCGTCGAGTTCCCGTCGCAGATTAACGAACACTGGGCGAGTGATCCGCAGGTTTTCGCGCGTTATGCTCGCCATGTTGAAACGGGTGAAAAAATGCCCCAGCCATTGCTGGAGAAGATGCAACGGGCCAGCTTGTTTAACAAAGGTTATGATATGACGGAGCTTCTCAGCGCTGCATTGCTGGATATGCGCTGGCACAGCCTGGAGCAGAGTGTGTCATCACTGTCAGTCGATGAATTTGAGCAACAGGCCCTGGCTGCGGAAGGATTGGATCTGCAGGCTGTACCGCCGCGTTATCGCAGTAGCTATTTTGCCCATATCTTCGGCGGTGGTTATGCCGCAGGGTATTACGCTTATTTATGGACGCAAATGCTGGCCGATGACGGCTATCAGTGGTTTGTAGAGCAGGGCGGGTTGACTCGTGAAAACGGACAGAAATTCCGCGAAGCGGTTTTGTCCCGTGGTAACAGCACTGATTTAGCCGAGCTTTATCGCCAGTGGAGTGGCCGCGACCCCAAAATGGAGCCAATGCTCAAACACCGTGGTTTGAGCGCTTAAGACATTCTCCGCCAAAAAATTGAACCGGGCGCGATGCCCGGTTTTTAGCCGGATTTTTTCTTCATCAAAATTCCTCCCTAAAATGAATCCTTAAATTCTGCAAAATTTGCAGGGGGGCCTTCCTCCGCTCTGTGCCAGAAGTGAACGTGGTTAACGACTGCCTCTTGCAAAGGCGAGGGCGAAGGCCAGGATCCATTTAGACATTTAAAAGTTAAAGCAATAAGTCCTGCGCCATCTTCAAGGCATCATTTGAATACGTATCTGGGCCAGGCACATTACAACCCTCCGTGCCCATCCAGGTTTCTTCCAGACTCAGTCGTTCGCACGCGTGTATTCAGCGTCAATCGCTTCCGCATCCGCGCGCCAGCGGGAAAAAAGGGATTGTTGCTCGCGGATCGCCTGCATCGTTGTCTCAAGGTTGGTCATTTCGTCCTGCAAACGATGTAATTGAGCCCTTGCTTAGGTAAGCTGATTTCAGGTATGGGCGGGCAGATTCTTTACCGCGAAGCTACTCCCATTTAAACGATGCGTTATCTTTGTTGAAAATGATGGTGGCCTGATGCCATTCCTTACCATCAAGGATCATTTCCAGACATTGTGTGGGGTAAAGAAAATCAGCAGGTTGAAATTGTTCATATTCGGATTCAGATGTGAGCATGACGTCATGATTGACGTTGACTATCGAACCATCAGGATTTTTAGGGTCAGGGGATTTTATGCACAATAGCCGGGCCTGATAAAAATCATCGGGAAGCCCTTCCAGCATGCAGCCTGTAGCCCATTGAATGAGTTGCTCGTTCGAGTATTGATCGTTCGACTCTTCTGTCTTTTGTTGTGTGGTGATGAGACGGTGAAGGGTTTTGAGAAAAGAAAACATATCATCTCCTGATTGCAACTCACGCCAACATAGCACCAAATAAACTGAACCGTCAGCAGACGAGAACACAATGTAGCGAATGAAGCAACTATTTTGGGAACATTCCTGGAACCGATGCTGATTAATTGGAAACCATAGCAGTAATTTCTCTCTAACACCGTTAAGGTAATGGTTGATTCTTAATCACATTTCATGCGGTTAATATTATCGTCTTTTTTGCGATTTGACTTAGACGTGTTTTGTTTCATTAAATATAAAATAAGAATAGTCACATTCATTCTATTGCATTG